>CAZBTJ010000076.1:0-25854 GCA_964494325.1 uncultured Pirellulales bacterium | reverse complement strand
AATTGGATGTGGTACAGGGGGCTTGGTTCCGGTCCTGTGGCCCTTTATGGGTCTCATCAGATTGACATTATGAATTGGTTCCTGGCCACACATCCCAAGACCGTGACAGCGAGGGGAGGTACCCACTATTACGAGCAGAAGACGCACCAATGGTATGATACGGTCATGGCCATCCTGGAATATGAAACCAGTGAAGGCGTGGTGAGTGCCACGTACCAAACCGTCAATAGCAGCGGGTATGGAAAACGCCACGAAGTCTTTATGGGAGATCAAGGGTCCGTGGAAATGTCAGAGGGCCAGGTGGGCATCTACCGTGAACCAGAGGCACCGGACTGGGAGAAATGGGTTAAGCTGGGACTCCTACGCCCCCCGAATGCCCCAAAGCCAGCCGTTGAAACTGCGACTGCAGTGACCATTAACCCGAGCCAGCGTCCAGCCAGCTATCAACTGCCCATCGACATGACAGATCCCTTTGCCATGCCTCATTTGGCCAACTTCTTTGCGACCATCAGGGGGCAGGCACAGCTAAACTGTCCTCCGGAAGTTGCCTATGCGGCCACGTCTACGACCTTAAAGATTAATGAGGCCATTGAATCTCAGAAAAGCCTGACCTTTTCGCCAGAAGAGCTGACAGTATAAACGCATTCAGGAGGCCAGCTTCTAGGACATCCAGGGCCGTGCTCGTTTTTTGGTCAGGCCGCTGTTGTCCAGGACTTTGCGCGCAATTAAAACGTCTTCCACCACTTGGAAATCAAACATGCCTGCGCAGATAAAGTCGGCTCCGCTTTCAAAGGCATATTGAAAGGCCGTAGACGGATGAATGGCGCCGGCAGCCATGACCTTGAAGGCAATCCAGGGTTTCTTGAGCGTTTTCATGAAGTCGATGGTTTCCTGCGGGCGCAGGCAATAGATGTTGTCGTGACTTTGATCATGGTTTGAAGAAGAGGGGCCGACCACGCCGAAAGGTTTCCGGTTTTTCTTGGGTGTGGCAGACCAGTAATTGTCCGGATGAATGGTCTTGACCCAGAAGTCCGGATCAATCTCTGCCTTGACACAGCCCTTGATGGTGTCGATATCATGGGCTCCCATACCACCAGGCACCCTCTGTGTCTTGATGTAGTTAAGGGCGTTACCCAGTTCGTTGACATGACCATCACGCACTGCCAGATCGGCCAGGCCGCCCTGGATATACACGGCATGGGCGCCGCTATCCACAGACCGCTTGATGCCTTCTTTGAGGGTGTCACCGTAGGCGCAGTCCGAAATCCACTGGATTTCGCCACCCCGTTCTTTCCAGTAGCGATTAATCACCTTATCTGAACTGGGATTGGTCAGCACGGCATTTATCCCATTTTCTTCGGCCAGTTCCAGGGTATCAAACACCTTTTCATCGGTGTGATAACTCTTTACCAACTCGGACACATAAATTAAATCCCGGCTGTGGGCCCATCCGCCCATCAAGTTGCCACCACAGAACAGTCGGCTTATTTTCAGATCCTTGATCTGTCCAAAGGGCAGGGAGTTGCCGGAAGAAGAAAGTTTGGGTTTGGGATTGGCTGTCTGGGCATGCAGATCATTTTCCTCAAAACTATTAAGTCCCAGTGTGGCCCCGGCCACAGCAGACACCTGTAAGAATTGACGGCGATTCACATTTTTGTCGTTCATGGTGAGATCTCCTTTTAGAACCATATTAAGGTGACTGAGGGCATTTGCAAAGATAAAATGCTAGTACCACTTTGGGCAAAGCGGTGGTTTACGGTTAAGAAGGTTCACCGTTTTCGGTTTCCGGGTGATAAAACTAGCCCATCCATTCAATTTGGCATATCATAAGGCATCAATAGACACTGCGAATTTGAAGGAGACTTAGTGTGATATGCAAAAGATTAGCCGTTATCTTGGTGATGGTTTCTTGTTTGCCAGTTTTGGGCTCTGATGCTTCGAATAAAAAATCCAATATGACGGAGAGGCCCGCACTGCTTGACACGCTAAAAACGATGGATTCCAAGATCGTTTATGAGACGTATCAGAACAATAACTGGGATCTGTTTACCGTTAATGCGAATGGCTCGAACCCCGTGAATCTGACAAATACGCCCACTGAGCATGAAATGTATGCGCATGTGTCTCCGAATGGAAAAATGGTTTGCTTTACGGTGGATGATGACACGGAGAATGGCAAGGTACGATGTGTTTACAGGATGAATATGGATGGCACAGGCCGTCAATTAGTGTCCAAAAAGGCTCGCCAGGCGTGTTGGAGTCCGGACAGTAAAACCATTGCTTTTTTAAAGAGTAAGTATGATAAATTCCAGATCAATGACTATGCCACCAAGGGCATCTTTTTCTACGATATAGCCACGGGCAAGGTCCGTGAACATCCTGCCAATGACAAGATTCATCACCTCTACAACCTGTGCTGGTCCAGTAATAATAAATGGATGGTGGCGACTGTGCATGCCGGTATGGGACACAGTCACACGACCCTGGCCATTCAGGTGCATGGCAAAAAGATTGTGAATCTCAAAACTGGCGGGTGCAGGCCTGATCTCAGCCCGGACGGCAAACAAATGGCATGGGGTAGAACAGACTATGTAATTGGTCTGGCAGATATCGATCTTGACGGGCTGGAGCCTTGTTTGAGTCATATCCGTGATTTCATTGTGGAGACGGTTCACATCTATCATGTGGAATGGTCACCTGACGGCAAGTATCTCTGCTACAGCCGCGGCCCGGGTGGACGCGTTCTGGCTGCTGGACCAGGTACCCATGCCGGTCATTCTGAAATAGTGGGCGTACGGGGTCGGTGGGATCTTTGTATTACACCGGTTAAGGGAGAGCGGATTTATGCGGCCATTACCCATGGCAAAGGCACCCAGAAAGAGGCAGACTGGTATCGATGAATTAGTGATTCGTGGTTCGTGATTTGTGGTTCGTGGTTTGTCGTTCGTAATTCGTGGTTCGTGTCACTGCGTGATGATTTTTGAGTTTCATAATGAAAGACGTCTGAATGGTTAAGCATTTATTACTACTGATGACACTTCTTACCCTGTGGGTGCAGGGCTGTGCAAAAAAACAAGAGGCCTCTGAAGATCAGATTAGTACTGTGACAACAGCATGCGGTCTTGACATGGTGTTGGTTCCGGGCGGGACATTCATTATGGGCAAGGACGGTGGCAGTGCTGATGAAGCACCCGCCCACAGGGTAACGGTGTCTGCGTTTGCCATGGACCGTTATGAAGTCAACCAGACCGTTTATGAGGCACTTGTTATGGCAGATCCTTCTCATTTCAAATCACCTGATCGTCCGGTGGAGCAGGTACGCTGGATGGATGCGGTTTTGTTCTGCAATGCACGCTCTAGTGCTGAAGGGCTTGAGCCGTGTTATGATGAGATGACCTTTGATTGCAGTTTTGAAGCCAATGGATACCGTTTGCCCACTGAAGCCCAGTGGGAATATGCCTGTCGTGCGGGATCAAAGGGGGATTTCTGCTTTGGTGATTCAGCGGCAAAACTGACAGACTACGCCTCGTTTTCCAAAAACTCGAACAAGAAGACTTCACTGGCAGGGTCAGGCAAGCCAAACGTATTTGGCCTTTATGATATGCATGGCAATGTGTATGAATGGGTCCACGATGTATATGATCCCAGGTACTACCAAAATGGCCCGGAACAAGATCCCACAGGGCCTGCCCAGGGCAAGGAACGTGTGCTTCGCGGGGGTGCCTGGAATTCAGAGGCCTCGTCCTGTCGATCGTCTTACCGCAGCTCGGACACACCAGGCACTGCGGATGCCTGCTTTGCACAAGATACCTATGGTTTTCGCTGTGCCAGGGCATTGACAGAGCAGGAGCTGGCTCTGGTCAAATAAATAAACCAGGAAAGGTTTGGCAGGTTGCGATTTATTATGCTTTTTCAAACTTGGTCATTCTTACTCTTCTTTGCTGTTGTGTATTCTGCGTATCTGGTTCTGAGACGGACTCGATTGCATTTGCTGTATTTGACGGCCGTGTCTTACTTTTTTTATGGTTGGCTCAACCCCTTGTATCCGGTATTGCTGTTGTACACGACGGCCGTGGATTATTTTGCGGTGCGATTCTTGGTCAAGGGCACAAAGAAAAAAAGATGGATCGTGTTGAGTGTTGTCAACAACATGGCACTGCTGGGATTTTTCAAGTACGGCCTCTTTCTGATTGATAATGTCAATGCCCTGTTCTCCTCGCTTAATCTGGCCTATGAAATATCGGCTCCAGGTATACTGCTGCCCATTGGTATCTCGTTTTACACATTCAGATCCCTGACCTATACGATTGACTGTTATCGTGGCACCCTGAACAGGGAGGGCAGTTTTATGCGTCATGCTGCCTTTGTGTCCTTCTTTCCTCTGCTGCTGGCCGGTCCCATTGAAAGGGCAAAGACACTTCTGCCGCAGTTGCATGACAATGCCCCCATTACAGGCGAAGACATAGGTGACGGGCTCTCCCTGTTTGTGGTGGGATTATTCAAGAAACTGGCACTGGCAGATTTTCTGGCATTGTATGTGAACAGGATTTACAGTGCACCCGGTGAATACCAGTCTGCCGCTCTCATTGCAGCCACTGTGGCGTTCAGCTGGCAGATCTATTTTGATTTTTCCGGGTATTCGGATATGGCTCGAGGTGTGGCGAGGATGTTTGGATTCAGGATCATGCTGAATTTTGACAATCCCTATCTTGCCACGGGACTGGGTGACTTTTGGAGACGCTGGCATATCAGCCTGTCAACCTGGTTCCGTGATTATGTTTATATCCCCCTGGGCGGCAACCGCAAGGGGGCCTTTTTAACATCTTTTAATATATTCCTGACCATGCTGGTCTCTGGTCTTTGGCATGGGGCAGCCTGGACCTTTGTGATCTGGGGTGTTGTACACGGACTATTTGCCGTTTTTTTAAGGGGACTTGAGGCCTCCGCGACCTACAAGCACAAGGTGCCGATATGGGTCAAGAGGGCGATCGTGTTTACCCTGGTCAGTTTCGCCTGGATTTTCTTCAAAGCAGCCAATCTTGCTGATGCGCTGCTAATTATCAAGCGGATGTTTACCAGCGGCGTGGCTGATCCTATGCTGCCCTTGACTCTCGCAGCGATGGTCCTCATTGTATGGCTGTATCAGGCACTCTATGAGTCCAGATTCAAATTGGCCCTGAACAGACCCGCAGTACGTATAGCCCTTGTTGTGTCGATGATCCTTTATATGTGCCTCTTCACGGGCTCCGGCGGTCAGGCCTTTATCTATTTCCAATTTTAGATCTGAAAACAAACACGTATGCCAGAATCGAACAACACATACAAAAAAGTTCAGCCATCACAAACGCCTGGAAAAGAGGTTCCGTTTTCGTCAAACATGGTGCGGTTGTCACTGTCTCACTGGTTCATTTCAGCGGTTCTGTTGGTTTTTCTGTTTATAACAATACCCCTCTTTTGGGACAAGTTTGAGCCATTGAATGTGGACGGTGACAGCAGGGCGGCGTATGCACTGAGCCAGGATTATTGGCATTATAGCAGATACGCTGCAAGGCAGATGAAAAAAGAGGGATTGATTGCTGTGATGGGTGACTCGGTGGTGTGGGGGGAGTATGTTGAGCCCAATGGGACGCTATCACATTATCTCAATGAGCAGCTTTCTACAGAGCATTTCGTGAATCTTGGCATTAATGGGTCGCATCCCATGGCCTTGTCGGGTCTTGTTGAGTTTTACGCTAGAGCTGTACGCAACAGCGATGTACTCCTCCAGTATAACCCCCTTTGGATGAGTTCAGCACGTCATGATCTTCAGATCAACAAAGAATTTAGTTTTAATCATCCCAGACTGGTACCGCAGTTTGCTGTGAAGATTCCCTGTTACAGGGCGTCATTATCTGAAAAGGTCAGTGTGGTGATGGATCGATACATAGAGTTTCGAAGTTGGAGCCGACATCTCAGTATCACCTGTTTTGACAACAAAGATTTTCCCGCCTGGTCCCTTGAAAATGCCTATGCGAATCCATTTGCAATGAACAGCGACAACCTCGCCCAAAAACGTCATGACCCGGTGTCCTGGCAAACGCGTGGCATGCGTGAACAGAAAATGGATTGGGTTGATCTGGAAACGTCTCTTCAGTGGGCTGCGTTTGAGCGTACGATCAAGACACTGCAAAAACGAGGCAATCGTGTTTTTGTGCTGGTAGGGCCTTTTAATGAGCATTGTCTTGAACCGGATAGCAAAGCGCAATATCAAGCGTTGAAGCAGAACATCGGTCACCGACTTGAAGAGAAAAATGTCGCTTATCTCATGGCCGACCCCGTGCCCAGTGACCTGTATGCGGATTCGAGTCATCCCTTGGCTCAAGGGTACGAAATGCTGGTTCGAGATGTCACGGCAAGTGACCCATTCCAACGCTGGTACAACAACCGGTCGCAGTAAGCGGTCTTGACTTCAGACTCCAGCTCGCTTTTTTTTCTTTGAGGAAGCACCCTATGATGAACCGACGTGATCGACTGATGGCCACACTCAATGGCGAGCCTGTTGACAGGCCTGCGGTTAACTTCTATGAACTCAATGGCCTGGATGAAGATCCCAATGATTCAAATCCTTTCAATATTTATAGTGATCCCAGATGGAAGCCGCTCATTGATTTGACACGTGAGAAAACAGAACAATCATAAAAAAAGCGTCCCACGCAATTGATTGTGGGACGCTCGAAGAAGGC
Organism: uncultured Pirellulales bacterium; assembly: GCA_964494325.1. Lineage (GTDB taxonomy): Bacteria > Planctomycetota > Phycisphaerae > Sedimentisphaerales > Anaerobacaceae > JAIPFM01. The sequence goes on along the minus strand of CAZBTJ010000076.1, from coordinate 19,132 downwards.
CTTATTATTCATCTTCCAGATTCAGGAAGTCGTGGTATCCTGTCCACTAGAATGGTTTGTCGATGGGGGCTTTTCTGTTTGCAAGCCAAAGGATCTCTTCCTGGGTCAGTTCTTTGTTATACAGTTGGAACTCATCCATTGAGCCCTTCCAGAATTCAGCGTCATTATTCGCACCTAGTGTAAAGGAGGTCACGTCAGTCATAGGTCTGACTTTATCGACCCCGCTGAGCCAGAGCATACCGTTGCGATATATCTTCTGCTCGCCCGTGTCGGCATTCTGAACGAACGCCCAATGTATCCAGGCATCGCCATAGTCAGCAGCAGAAGCGGCTTTGCTAATTCTGTCATAGTCGACCCCATCACCGCCCGCATCGAAGTACAAAGTACCACCCCAGAGAATGTGCGTGCTCATGACCCTGGTGTTGCTGTTAGTAGGATCTTGATAGGCTGCAAACGTCACAGGGTTCTGTGTTATCGTAGAATCAATATACGCCCATAGACACACAGTCGCTTGCTGCTCAATCGTGTTCCAGGCTGCTGCAGGAAGCGTTACCTGAGAACTTACACCATCAAATACCAAGGCCGAGCCCACCTGTCCAGCTTGCCAGGCACTGTCAACAATTGTTCCATTGTGGCCATTGCCAGAACTGTCCGCAGCAACCGTACCACTGCCCTCATCAAAACTCCAGGCACCCACCAGACCGTCACTCGGCGCGGCAGGTGTGATCACGACACCAGCTTCAGCATGCAGTTTGATATCATCAATCAAGATCATACCTGAGGCACCGCTACCCTCAACACCAATTTGAATCTTGGTGACCGCTTGAACATTCATGGAAGACAGGTCAATATTCCAGGCCTGCCAACCACCCAAAGCAATATTGGTGGCAGCATGTGGATAGGTGACCTTGGTGTTGTTGATCTTGGCGTACAATGTGCCGGTGTTGCCCTCTTGACCAGCAAACGCAATTGAGAGAGTTTGAGCCCTACCGATGGTCCAATCTTGTGGGGCAGCGAACGTACGTTCTGTCTGTGATGCGACACCGCCAGTATTGTTATAGTAGAACGGCATAGACTGACCACTTCCAGGCAGAGTATTGCTGGTTTCCATGATATTGCCGTTATAGTGCTCACTGGCAACGCTCCAGATGTCATGCCCAATACCGGCACCTGTGCCATTACCGCCGTATCCGGCCGGGAAGAACTCATCGGCTGAATAGCCAAAGCCATCAAGCCATATCTGGAAGGGACGGTCCGGACTGTTATTGTTGTAACTCTCAAAATCTTCAACGACAATTGCAGCCACGGTTGAGAAGCTCCACACCGGTCCGGTCCAGACAGATTCAGTCTCTGCATTGTTGACTTCATCCACACGCCAGTAGTAGGTCTGGCCCATTTCAATATCAAAAGAACTGAGGCTAATGCTATTGGTGTTGGACGTTGCAGAAGCAGCCAGGCCATCGGCCACCTCATTGGGATCTGTACTGACATACACTGTACTTTGAGCGGCTTGGCGACCTGCACGCCAGGACACAACTACGTCAGGAAGAATATCTACTGACCCAGGGTCTGGCACTGGCGTACGTGCGGCCACGGGGATTTCGCTAAATTGGACTTCACTGAGGCTGTAGGCCTGCATGAATCCACCCCAGTTGCTTTGGATATTCAAACGAATCATTTTGGCTGCCAGGCCACCCAAGGCCACTTCATCATACTGATTGTAGGTGGGTAAGCCCGTGGCCCGGCTGAACTCATTGACATCTTCGAACACAGCCCAGGTTTCGCCGTCCTTTGAATATTCAATCCGAACACCCTTAACACCATAGCCAATAAAGCCCTCGGCCGAACTGTTGGAGTTCCAGACGGTCATGGTATCCAGCTTTTTGATACCGTCAAATTCATATTGAATCCAGGGAGCCATATCGCCCATGGCTGTATACCACATGCTTTCTGTTTTGATGCCATGTGTGCCGTCTTCACCCAATCCAGAGCCGTCAAGTGTTTTTTCTGGTATTGAGAAGTCATTAGAGGCGCTGGATGCCGTGGCCACAATCTCAGAGCCTGGTATTGAGATTGAATAGGGTTCCACTGTGAAATTCCAGGTGTTCCCCTTGTGTACAGTCCTGTCCGGTGCGCCATTGACCTCGTCCACACGCCAGAAATAGGTCTTGTCAAACTCAAAACGACCCGGATCAAACGAATTGACATCCAGGCCAGAAGCGGTTGGGACAGACGCCGTATTAACGTCTTCAAAGCTCTCGCCAACGTATATACTATGCTCGACAGCAAACTGACCTGACGTCCAGGACAGAATAGAATCGAGAAGTACGTCTGTGGCATTGTTGGCTGGGTTCTGGTTAGAAGCCAAGGCTGCCGATCCAGGCCCGTCAGGAAGCACAAAATCAGTCTCAGGATTGAATGTGCCGGTAAAAGTTGAAAAGGCCACCATGTCCAAATCACACGGCATCCCACGGTTCGGTGCACTGGGATGCACCTCCCCACCAAACATCATTCCGACACCATCAGGATCACCTCCCGCAGGCGTTGTGTTGGTCAAGGTTTCACCAAACTGCTCTCCGTTTACATACAGCGACAAGGTGGCTTCCGTCTCACTGACGTACTCATATATCAAGGCATAATGCACTATTTCCGCATCCGTAATCTGCGGGCCGGGGGCGTTCACTGCTTTCCAACCTGTGGAGGTCGTTCCATTCATATGATAATGCGTGTCAGTCACACTATTATTGAGGTAACGAAAAGCGATTGCGCTACCCAGACTGAGTAACGTGTCAAATCCTGCAAGGTCGCCATTGAGCCTGGCCATCCCTTCCATGATAAAGCTGGTGCCGACCATGGTTTCATTCTCAGCATTTGTCATGGCCAGGCTCGTCGACGATAGAAAATGAAGTGCCTCCGCACCACCGGCGGTCTTAAGGAGACCTTCATCCAGAATCTCAGTTCCGTTCTTGAGACTCAACGTGCCGTTGATTATTTCGCCGGCACCTGCCATATAGGTATTGCCTGACAGCGATCCGTCAAACGTTACATAGAGTTGTGGCGTTACATCTGCTGCGTGGGCTACGATTGCCAGGCCAAACACCATCCACAAACATAGAATTTTCTGAAACATCATTCACCTCACTATAATTTGGTTTCTACCCTGATATTTGAGTCTGCACACGCCGCACACCCAACTCCTTGATGACACAATCCACTGCCTATGTCGAGACATAGACCTGACTGTGGCAAACATCATGATTTCTGGATTATCATCAATGTTTTTTCAGTTGTGACTCCATAGACTATGATAACATTTTTGTGTCATACTGAAAGATATAAATTGCCCATTTTGAAGGTGCCGTTAATCTGTCAATTTGGGCGTGGACATGAATTCGGGACACAAGGTATTTTAAAGTTACTATGATCGATGATTATCCTGGTCCGTGTCGTCTTTTTTTTCGCGATATACGCCCTGTACCCACTGTCGAGCTGGGGCGATGGCCAGTTCACTTTTATATTGATCTGATGGGGTGAAACCGTATACTTGTTTTGAGTACATAACCTCATAACCTTTGATAATTGGAGATTCAAGTATGGATATTGGTGTGTTCCTTTTGATTGAGCCCTTTGCCAGTGTTGAGACGCAACTTCAGCGTGCCAAAGATATGGGGTTTTCCTGTGCAGATATCACCGATACCAATGCCGGCGGTAGTATGTTGGGCTCTGCAGGTTTTTCCCCCACGATAAGTCTGGACGAGAATCCCTTTGAGGTCAAGCGTCTCTTTGAATCCTATGGTATCAGGCCCGCTACGATCTGTGCCCACGCGGCATTGCTTGAGCCCAGTAACCCGGGTAAATATCAGACGGCAGAGATCATGAAGGCCATCAAAATGGCCGCCGCCATTGGCGTCAAAGAGGTGGTGACCACGGAGACAGATCCTCGCTCTGACTGGGCCAAAAACCTTTCCTATGATCAGATGATCTTCACCATTGCTGAAAAGCTCTATACGCCCGTGCAGATGGCTGCTGATTACGGTGTGCATCTTCTACTGGAGCCCCATGGCCCGATCACTGATTCAATTAAGGGCCTGCAAGACGTCTTTGACATGCTGGGCAATCCCGAGTCTCTTGGCGTAAATCTGGATACAGGCAATTCCTGGCTGGGTGGGGCAGATCCGGTGGAAATGGCACGTGTGTTCAAAGACAAGATTCACCATATCCACTGGAAGGATCTTCCCGAGGAGTGGGTGCCAAAACGGGGTACAGAGTTTGGATGTGGTTTTTCAACCATTGCCTTGGGTGATGGTGTCATTGATATCAAGGGTGTGTGTGAGGTACTCAAGGATACCAATATTGAGAGTTCAACCCTTGAGATTATTGGCAGCGAAGAGATCCTTAAAAAGAGTGTTGAGTATTTGAAAGCCAATGGGCTCTAATCCTTATGAAGAGGTTAATTAATCTATTGGCCATATGCTCCTTGGGCACATTGAGCTGTTATGCGGCAATCAGCGAGACTTCCACAGGGCCGATTACGTTGAAATCTCCTTCAGGTATCGTTGTTGTCACGCTATCAATGGTCGAGAACCAGCCGTTTTGGTCTGTTCAGTATGATGGTGCCAAGATTTTGAAGCCATCAAAGCTTGGTTATGTGCCAGAGAAATCATTCGAAAATGGATTTGAGGGTGTCAATATCAGTACCCACGCCCATAATAAAACCTGGAAGCCTGTATGGGGAAAATGTTCTGACATTAAGAACCACTTTCATGAGGTGACCTGGCAACTTCAAGAGCAGGGGCTGGCACAGCGTAGAATGGACATTATTGTCAGGGCATATGATCAGGGTGTGGCTGTGCGGTACAGATTGTATGGCGAAGGTGAAGTCACCATCAAAGATGATGATACGCACTTTGCCTTTACCGGAGACTACACCTGCTGGAGTGCCAATGGAGAGCATCCCAATATTGGGCCAGTTTCACTCAGCCAATACGGAGGGAAGCAATTTCCCCTGACTGTCAAGGTGGCTGACGACTGCTACTGCTCAGTCCTCGAAGCAGCTATTTACGACTATTCGCAGTTGTCGCCCAAAAGGGTATCAAAGAACGAATTCAAGTCGTCATGTGGAAAAAACAGCGTTACACTGCCCAATGAAACATCCTGGCGAGTTGTTCTTCTGGGAAAGACTTCCGGAGACCTGCTGACAGCCAACCTGTTGGTCAATCTGAACCCTCCCAATCGGATAAAAGACACATCCTGGATCAAACCGGGTCTGGCCATGTGGGACTGGCGTGCCTGGGGTGGGGCAGGCAAAGACGGCTTCAGGTACAATCTGGATATGGCATCCTGGCGTCGCATGATTGATTTTGCCTCAAAAAACAACGTTCGCTATCTGGTGCTTGACGCCAATTGGTATGGCCATGAATTTGACGCCAAATCCAACCCCATGAAGAGCCGTGATTACATGGTATATCAACCAAATTCTGACAGCCCCAAAATGGCAGATCGGCCAGCACCCAAGGATTGGGAAGATCCTATCGATATTCCGGCTTTGATCAAATATGGAAAGCAACGCGATGTCGGCGTTTTCCTCTACATCAATGACATAGCCAGGCACAATTATGATTTTGAGAAAACCCTGGCGACCTACCATGCGTGGGGTGCTGCGGGCGTCAAGTATGGATTTATGCGTGGCAAGGGTCGACAAAAAGTCTTGGATACGCGAAAAATTGTTGACATGTGTGCCAAGTATGAGCTGATGTGCGATTTTCATGATGGCCCGGTTCCTCCCTCAGGCGATCGTCGGGCATACCCCAATTATGTGTCCCGTGAGTTCTGTCATGCCCAGGCAGATGCCACACGTTCGTTTACACCTGAGACCTTTTGTACCACCGTTTTTTGCAACATGTTGGCGGGTCCCCTGGACATGTGTAATGGGTTTCTCACATTGAATGGATTAGAAGAACGTCCCAAAGTGTTTAAACCGATTCATTCCACGGTTGTGGCTGAATGCGCACGCGTGTTGATCACATTCTCCGGATTATCCTACCTCCCGGATACACCCGATTCCTATGAAGCCAAAGCGGATTTATTTGAGTTTATATCCAAGCTTCCAATGACCTGGGATGAAACGCACATTACAAATGCCAGTATCGGAGAAACCATTACCACGGCCCGTCGAAGCGGCAGGGAGTGGTTTATTGCCTCCTGCTGTAATGAGAAAGGGGCCAAATTGCCAATCAAGCTGGATTTCCTTGAAGCCGGAAAAATCTATCAGGCGACCCTCTACGAAGATGCGTCTGATACCCACTACATCAACAACAAAGAAGCCTATGCCATTCGCAAGATTTACGTAAAGAAAGGCGATACGATCGCAGCCAAACTGGCCCCAGGTGGGGGACATTGTGTCTACGTCAGGCCGATTCTTCGCTGAATGATGTGTCCCATTCCACAGAGATCTGGCCCTTTAAGGCCAATTAAGTAATTACTTTTCTTTGATCTTTTTTCAAGAAAAGCCCTGGCTTTGTCGATTTATCAAGTATATCTTACAAATTGTAATTATTCCTGTAAGGCTTTGATATTAAATGATCTACAGAAACCTCTTAAACGTAATTCTGTTATCGCACGGTTTATCGAAGCGGGATGGGAGGCCTATTATTGGAAGCATCGAGACCTTGAAGTGGATGTGGTTGTTATTTCCCCTGACAACGAGCGTTTAGCCATAGAGATCAAATCCTCGCAAACATCGCTTTCCGAACTTAAGGGATTGACTACATTTTGCACGCGCTATCCAGCGTTTAAACCCTGTTTGATAAGCCTGAACAATCAAACCATTGATGGGATAGAGACTCTGGAGATTGAAAAGATTCTGTCTTTGTGCAAAGCTTATTAATTCTGAAGTTTTGTAAACGGCAAGTTTTCAGTTTTCAGTAGGTAGTTTACAGCATAAAAAACGCGTTTTACTAAAAGCTGAAAACCAAAAACTGTATACCACAGGGCTTTTTGCAAAAGTCCTGTTAATTGTTTCAATTACTGGGAATCTGTTTCAAATCATTCTTTACCGCTGATCTGCTTCAACATAGTCTTGATATCTGCTGCACCCTTTACCGCAATATAGCCGAGAATAACAAGATACCAACCTACACAGCCCAATGATAATAACAACCAAAAATGCTCAATCATTTTGCTCGCTCCTTTTACGTGTCGGCTTGATCAATGAGCCGAGGCCCTTTAAAGCTCATAAAAAATGCCCCACACGAACTGTGTGAGGCATTAGAAGGAGGACTTACTATTTCCTTGCGTGGGCATTAGCGTGTGGCATCAATGCAGGATTTAGTAAGACGTATCATCATAACCATTAGAATGGCTTGTGAATCGGCAATTCTGCATCGGAAAGCCAGAGGATTTCTCCATGAGATATCGCTTGATTGTAGATACGAACATCATCGATATTGCCTTGGAAAAATAAAAGAGGATCTTGTTCGGTAGCACCAGCCCCAATACGTAACGGCCGCTGGGTATTCAAGCTGATAGGAGCTGTTGCTTCGCCAGCTAAAAATCCGTTAACGTAAAGCCTGCTCTGTTCATTGACATACGATGCCGCCAAATGAGTCCATTCACCCAATGCTACGGCGGGACCTGATACAATGTTCCAACGACTACCTGTGCCAATCCAGAACTCCCAAATGTTGTTCGGATTTGCATAAAATATGTAGCCGCTTTGAGGTGAATCATCGCGTGAAGTGATCGGTGAACGATGACCACTGCCGCTCGGATCTGCGTTGACCCAAAGACTTACAGTAAAGGCCTCGGGATTAAGGTCAGCACTATACGGCACCTCCACTGCGCTGGTGGCACCTTCAAGAGACAGAACCTGCCCCCGAGCCGGATCAGTCGTAAACTGGGGATTGTCCAGGGCGACACCATCATGGCTGCCCACAGAATCACGGAAGTCGCCATCAAGAGCATAATGACTCACCAGACTAGTCGTGCCTGGATCCACCGGTAGAATCAACTCACCCGCTTTGGGATACAAGCGAATATCGTCAATATAGATGAGGCCAGATGTGCTGCTCCCTTCGATACCAACCGTCAATTGCGTCACGTTTTGCAAATTGTCGTCTACAGAGGACAGATCAATGTTCCAGGCTTGCCAGCTCGCCCTGGTGATATTTGTGGCGTCAAGATCATACAGCACCTTGGTGTCATTAATCTTGAGGTACAATTGCCCTGTGTTGCCTGCGGCACCGAAGAAGTTAATGGCCAGTGTCTTAATCCCATTGACAGTCCAATCTTGTGGTGTTGTAAATGACCGATCAGTTTGAGATGCTACGTTACCAGAATTGCTGTAATAGAATGGCATAGACTGATTACTACCTGCCATGGTGTTGGCTTTTTCCATGATATCGCCGTTATAATGAGTACTGCCTCCACTCCAGATGTCATGGCCAATAGCGGCACCTGTACCATTACCACTGTACTCGACAGAGAAGAATTCATCGGCTGAATAGCCAATACCATCAAGCCAAGTTTGGAAAGGACGATCGGGACTGTTGTTGCCGTAACTCTCAAAATCATCAACGACAATGGCAGCCACGGTTGAGAAGCTCCACACTGGACCTGCCCACACAAACTCAACCTCTGCCTCGTTGACTTCATCCACACGCCAGTAATAGGTCTGACCCAGCCGAAGATCAAGCGAGGTAAGGTCCAAACTGTTGGTATTAGATGTCGCAGAAGCAGCCAGACCATCAGCCACTTCATTGGGATCTGTACTGACATACACAGTACTTTGAGCGGCTTCGCGACCTGCACGCCAGGACACGACAACGTCAGGAAGAATGTCCACTGATTCAGAGTCTGGCACTGGCGTACGTGCCTCAGTTGGAATCGCAAAGAATTGCACTTCACTAAGGCTGTATTGCTGCACCACGCCACCCCAGTTGCTCTGTATATTCAAACGCACATACTTGGCTGCAACATCATTAAATGCAATCTCGTCATACTGATTGTAAGTGGGTGAGCCCGGCCCACGACTGAACTGATTCGCATCTTCCAGCACATCCCAAGATTCGCCATCTGTAGAATACTCGATCTGGACATCTTTGACACCCCAGCCAATCACTGATTCAGAGGTACTATTAGAATTCCATACATTCATCCCATCCAGTTTTTTAACTGCCTCGAATTCATATTGAATCCAGGGATCAGGATCACCTGATGCACTATACCACATATCTTCATTGTTGAAAGAATGTGCGTTATTGGGATCAAGACCTGAGTTATCAATCGTATTTTCTGCCGGAGAGATTTCAGTACTGGAACTTGCGGTTACAGTCACGGCGGAGCCGGGAATCGGGATCGAATACGGTTCAGCCTCAAAACTCCAGGTATTACCTTTAAAAACAGTTTTGTCTGGTGCTCCATTGACTTCATCCACACGCCAGAAATATGTTTGACCAAAATCAAGACGTCCCGGATCAAACGAATTGGCATCAAGCCCTGAAGCGGTCGGTACAATAGCAGCATTAACATCTTCAAATGAGATACCGAAATACACATTATGTGTTTGAGCAAACCTACCCGCATTCCAATTGAGGGTGACATTGTTTACAACGTCCGTGGCGGTGTTTTAAGGGCTTGGTTTGCCGCTAAGGGCAGAAGGATACCCTATGAATTTCACTTCGGACAGCCCAACGTGAGCCGCTCCGCCACCTTCTCTGCTCGTGATTGTGAATCTCACCGCGTTCGCTTCAACCGATCCCCCCAAGTTGAAGTTCTGCGCTGGCAGGTCCAGTTCGCCCGGGTCCATTGCGATCGAAACGCTATTGCCAAAGGTTCCGCCTGTTCCGGTCATCGAGAAGTCGATCGTAATGTCCTTGGCCCAATTCGCGTTTGGATGTGCGTACTGCCAGATGGTAACGTCGCTGAGGAGATAGGACTTTCCCAGGTCAAAAGTGACTGTTTGTGGAAGAGGAGTACCCGAACTCAACCACGACACGTCAATACCAGCTGCATGTGTATCAGTAATCGCATGGCGCGCGGTCCCGGACAGCCCGCTGTCGTCTATCAGGTTGCCGGCATCATATGCCCCGGACAACTCAGTGCTTGCGGTGGCGCTGATTGGTGTAATTAGCGCCGCCGGGGCCATGGCGAAGACCAGTCCCGCAACCGCTACAATAGTGATCGTTTGCTTCAACATAATTTTTCCTCCAAACAAATACGTGATTAATACCCCTACCAGGGCTACACGCCAAAGTACGGATTCTACACTTGTTATCAGTTGATAAAGTCAATGCACCTGGATCTGACTGTATAAAGTATACTAAATCAGGCAGATTCTCATGTCGCTATGGTGAGTTAACATGTCGCAAAACATGTCGCAATTTAGGTTCTTGGTAGTCGCAATAATTGCCATTTATTTGAAGCGTCAAGGTTCTCGCGATGCTCGAATGAGGTATTTTTTACCGTGAAGGACAGGGAGCATGAAGGGCTGAGGCCGTTGTTTTGGGATTGGACTTGTTCAGGGGTTCGCCGGAACCGAAGTGTGAAGGATGAAGTGCGAAGTGCGAAGTGCGGAATCGCTTTGCGATGTAATATAGTGACATTAAAACCAGTATATCCCTTCCGATTCATATCCAAACTGAAAAGGTTCACCCATTCGTATATTCAAGCCGTCATATCCTCTATGGTGGAAAATACATTGAACAAGAACGCGTCTCCTTCTTCATTTATGGTCTTTCGAAAAGAACCAATGATCCCTACCGCGTTGGATCTTTAGAGTGATGAGTTTTGATTGTCCGTGGTGGAAAGACTGCGCCGTGTTGTTCCTCCCCGCCATGACGAACTGTTTTTTTTGGCAAAGTTATTGCTGCTTTGTTCACTACTCCCCGTCCAGTAACTCAGAATCATTACCCGGCAACTGATCTGACAAATAATTCTCTTTGGAAATAATACTTCGTCCGAGTTCTTTCTCGGTGTCTTTCCTGGCATTACCGGCTACTTTTCCGCCGCGATGGGCAACCTGTTTGTTATCCACAAACGTTTCTGGCCTCTCCTGCTGACTAATCTCGGTCGTGACCTTTTCTCCTAACATGGTGAAGATTAGTTCCAAGTCGGTCATATTATCACGCAGATTGGCTTTGGATTTGGCAGATATGTTTTTATGGTTTTTGTACTCGCTCATACCCCACTTTTGCCAGCCAACGTTTGAAAGGTTCCGCTTTGGGAGAAGGAATGGACTGGATAATACGAAACAAGCCTTCTGTATTGGCACTATTGATTTTGCGTTTTTTCCCATCTTTGGTTGCCATTTTAAGGGGGGTACAAAGTGTACCCCAGTTGGTATTCAATTCAGGATCACGGCTACGCATTCGTTTTATGTATTGTTTTACGTCTGCACTATCAGTTAGCAATTCAATGACATCACCAATGGAGAACCACCATTCATTATTATGAATAATGCGTCGTATCTCTCTTTTCTTGAATAACGCAATCTGTGTTGTGTTTTCGTTGGTCATCGTTAGCCTCACTGTACAATAATGCTTAGATATCCAATACCGTATCTACTGTAAAACTCCATATTCCTATTTAACTTCCTCAAAGATGTATAATCAAAGCACTAACATATTGTACCCAAATCCATAAAACGGGGCAAGTTCCAAGGGAAACCCATAATTATTCTCGCACAAAGGCAAGAACCTCGCTGAAGGCCAGTGCCGAAATTTTATGAGACATTCTTGTAAGTACTTTTGTATCAAGATGAAAAGCCGACATAAATGCATTGGCAAACAGTTTGCGTGAGGTGGTTTCTAACACGTTATCGCTGAAAATGTCTCAACAACCTCAATGATCTTCTCGTAATTTTTCAGGGCGAGTGTGGATAGTTTTCGGCCATAGGGACAGGCTGAGGGCATTTTTATATGCTTTTTCCAGGAATCTGTGCTCCCAGCGCGTTGCCCACTGTATAGGCACATCCAATGATTGACTTGGTGATTTGATTTAGATGATTGCTCATCGGTTGTTCCTCTCTTTGCTTTTGGATGCTTGGGATGATAACGTCTGTTGACACTCCTGTAAAAACTCTTTTTGCCACAGATGGATACAGATGAACACAGATGTCGCCGGGGGTGTGAGATTGGGCTTATTCTTGAGTTCATCGTTCCTGGTAAGCTGCGCTTCCCTCGTGTGCTTCGTCAGGGTCTGCTCTTCAAACTCCGTTTGATCGCTGCCCCTTCCTTTGCCCACTTTTTCGAACGACTTTGTTTCATGGCAAAGGGACCATAGAGCAATGCATCAGCGTGTTTGACGGCGTTCTACGCACAAGCCAAACGCCACGAATACGCGACAGCATCTGTGTAAATCTGTATCCATCTGTGGCTGACAATGATTAAAACAAGCACGCGCAGCGTTCCTTGTTTTGTGGTGTACATACTGGAAGATCAACAATGGTGCCGCATAATTCCGCCAGGACGTGAACTCGAATACTTGCAAAGGGGCAACTCAAAAATGACTTCCCGTTTTAGTAAAAGTCACGGTCCCGATAGCGCTGCCGTTATTGTTTTTCGGGGGACGGTAGAAAAGCGTGCCAGGGCATCGCCATGTCAATTTCAGAGAGAGGCATCGGTTTTTCAATAGGTCCAATGACTAAGCCTGAAGCAATGTTTAAACCAGGGTAAGCCGTTCGAAAAGCACTTATACCTGTGGTGTGTTTACGTTTTGGTGCACTCGTGGCCTTTATTTCGATGGGGTAATAACAGCCGTCTCTCTCCAAAATTAGATCGACTTCAGCCCCGCTGTAGGCACGCCAATGATACATATTGACTTGTGATTTCATGAGTCCCAGTTGTTTTCTCAGTTCATTCACCACGGCACTTTCAAACAAGGCCCCCCATAGGGGATGGGCGGCAATGGCCCCAGGCGTACTGATCGCCTGGGAAAAACAGGCCATGCCCGTATCGGAAAGGTAGCCTTTGGGTTTGCTACTGACCCGTTTGATGGCATTGTTTGAATAGGCAGACACTTCAAACCATTGAAACGTTGCTTTAAGAATATCCAGCCAGCGTTTGGCTGTCTGAGGATTTAATCCTATGTCACGGCCAACCTGGCTGTAGTTAATTTCCTGAGCGGTTAAGGCTGCCACCAGACGCATGAAGCGACTGAACTGTTGCCAGTCGGACACATCGGCAAATTGTCTGGCATCCCGCTCAATATAGGTACGAAAATAGGCCTTGTGAAAATCGTTCACCAGGTCTAATGGCATGAGAGTCGCTTCGGGTAGAAAACCTCGCCATAACGTTTCATATAAGGAATGGTCCAAGGCGATGAGTGACGTGGCTTGCAATGTCTCCAGCGTGGGTGTATCCAACCAACGTTCCAGCCAAGACGTGGTTCTGTTTTGGGCGATCTCTTGTAAACTGAATCCATTTAGATCCAAAAATACGGCACGTCCAGCCAAACTTTCAGCGATCGATTTCATCACAGACCATTGCTGTGAACCAGTCAAGACGTATTGGCCTGGGCTGCGATTGGCATCGATTCTTCGCTTTATTACCGGGACCAACTCAGGCACATATTGAATTTCGTCCAGAATCAATGGTGTTTGATGGTTGTTTAAAAACAGATGCGGTTCAGCTCGGGCATTCTCAACATCCTCAACCGGATCAAAAAGCACATAATCCGCCCCTGGCCCTAATACATGTTTGACAAAGGTGCTTTTGCCAACCTGTCGTGCGCCTGTCACAACCACGGCGGGAAAATAACTTATCAGCCGTTTAAATCGATCAGTTAGTAGACGATGCTTATACATGCCTTCAATTATAACACTGCCATTGTTAATATTCAAGGCTTTCTAACACGTTATCGCTGAAAATTGCTCCACAACCTCAATGATCTTCTCGTAGTTTTTCAGGGCGAGTGTGGACAGTTTTCGGCCATAGGGACAGGCTGAAGGCATGAGTACGAAGCCGCGTCCACTTCCTGACGTGCCTTCTTTTAGAGCCTGCTGGACCTTGGTTTCAAACTGATCGGTGGGACAGTTTTCAATGTCGCTGGCCTCCAGGTTGCCGAATAACACCAACTCTTTGCCATAGCGTTCTCGTACATAGGCCAAAGACACATCGCCCTGCGGTGCTGGCTCAATGGGATCGAGTCCCATGCAACCCGTGGCCATGATGTCATCGAGAATGAGTTTTAAATTGCCGTGGGAGTGTATGCGCGCATAGCCTCCGTACTGATGGATCGCTTTGATCATGGGCGTGTCGTAGCGGACCACATACTCACGAAACAGACGTGGGGGAAGATAGGGTGGTGATGCGTATTCCGGTCCGTAGATGCGCCACAGTCGACCAGGCAGGCTCTGGGCAGCGGCTTTAATTTGGGGCAATAGAAAATCAGCAAGTTTTTCGAGCAGCTGATGAAAGAGTGTGGGTTCGGTCAGGGCGATGATGGTGTAGTCTTCCATGGAGAATAGGGCTGCTGCCAGGCACAAGGGATCAAATGTGTCAAGCATGACAATGCCGCTATCTCCCAAGGTCTCTTCGGCTTGGAGAATTGAGCTTGTTATCAGATCGGTCGGCCGTACCTGGGGAAGGGGGATTTCCAGAAAGGCCCGGAGGTCATCGACATCCTTGAGTAAGTGCTCTTGAGTCCAGATGGTGTTGACATCCCGATCACGGCGTGTGCGGCAGGTCAAAACGTGACCGTTCACATTGATGGTCTTTGTCACATGTCGACCGGTGTTGTTCTCATGTATGCGGAGTTGGGCCAGATTGTCAATAAGATCACGTTCCAGCCCCGCAAACTGTATATCTCGCATGACAATACGGTCGGTCTTGTCTCGCGTTAGTTCTATCAGGGGATGCCACGATGGATCTGTGTAGATATTGAATGGATCAGGATCATGGGGGTTCTCATCCAGTCCATTGAGTTCATAAAATGATACCGGAGGCCTGTCAACCGACTCTCCTCTTATCGTGGCCATAAGCCTTTCACGTCTGGTCATTACACTGTCTTTCTATGGTGTCTTGATTATTCCGCTTTACGCTCAACCGTGCTCAGCAGGTGAGGTGAGTTCACCTCATAGGGCTTGCCACCTGCTTGTTGATACTCGGTGTAACGTCTTCCATACTCCTTGAGAAAGGCCTTACGCACCAGATCAAAGCTCAACGGCTCTGCGGGATAGGCCTTTTCATCCTCCAACAGGAAGGGCTTAACCGCACGCTCAGGACCATAGTTGCCGTCTTCCACATAACCATATTCGCTACGATATCCTTTCAGAATCTTCTGGAAGCTATTGTCATGGACATGTTTTTTGGCCTGCCATACCAGTGAAACCTCTGTGGTGTCAGGACTCAAACAGAGCAGTCCCTCGTTTTCAAAGGCCTGCTTGCCATTGGCTTGATAGGATGACAAGGTCACAAAATAGGGGATTCTAAAAACCAGATACCTGGGTGGCGTATGAAATTGGGCGTTCATTTGTAAAGTGGCACCACTGCTTTCAAAGGACAAGGTACTTGAAATGGCCCCCATCTCAGTGGGAGCATTTTTAATCACCACTGATTGACCCGCCTTAGTCCACGCAGGTGAAATTAGTGAATACAGACGAAGGTCCCGTTTTGCCATCTCCATGCCAAAGTCACCACCATATTCCAGGACCAGGCTATTGCGAATAAACAGGGCAATCTTGGCGGCTGCCCAGGCATGGGGCGGGGGCCAACTGGCACCTGGCGTTCGAATAGTCCATGGATCGACCATATTCTCAAAACCTTCGTGTGTGGACCCATTGTGCAGGAGGATATGGTAGAGATCCAACAAGGCATGCTGTTGATCGCCCTGGACAAGGTACTGATGGGCCTGATTCACAGTCACATATTGGTGGATGTGCATGCCATCACGATAGGTCATGACGCCTTCACGGTATCTTCTGGCTCGAATCGTGGCCAGTGTTTTTGTGACACGTGGATCGTTTGGCGACATCAGTTCTGTGGGATAGAGTAATAGATTATTCTCCCAATCCTGATTCGGATGCTTATTCACATTGCCCTTACGGCCCTGCACCCAGCCTGCTTTCCAATCATAGAGACCTGATCGGATATAGCCTTCCCGCTGGTAGACGTCGTCGACAGCTTTCAGGATCGCCACTGTATAGGTCCTTTCGGCCTTGGCCCACTCATCAGCCTCATGCTCATGACCTAAAAAACGTGCCATACGAATGCCAGCCCGTAGTCCCACCAGGGCAAAGAGGTTGTGACAGGTGTGGTAGCCTGTTAGCATGGGGGCATCATAGGGAATGGAGGGGCGGATTAAACCATGTTTGTTGTGGTGCAAATGGTCGTTGATCGTGAACTCAACCGCTTTTTTTACAGCCGGATACACACGTCGGGCGTAAGCCTTATCACGGGTTGTCAAACAACGATAGGCCAAGGCAAAGAGGCCCTGCCCATGAGACGTCACAATATCATTATTGCCACGGTTATGCACATCAATGAACAAACCACTTTTATGTTGCTTCTTTAAAAGCCAATCCACGTTAGGTGAGGAAAACTCATGAAAACCACCTGTTTCATAGGCCAGGAGCATGTCCATGTAGTCATTCAAGAAGAGCCCATCATAAGTCAAACCACTGCCTTGTCGCTTGCCTGTGCCGTCACCGGCAGCACGCGTCGCGAGCATCAGGTGGACCAAGGAGGCACGCCAGGAATCATTCACCCGTTTTTCCGGGATTTCAAAGGAACAGCGTGCAAAGAGATCCTGCCAATAGTGAACCGTTTCCGAGCGTTTACTGGCATAATCTAAGGCCTTTAAGCGATCACCAAGTTTTGTGTCAGCCACAGGAACGCGCGGCATGACAAAGAAGGCATCAAACGCTTCGCCAGCACCTAATTTATGTTGATACACATTAAAAGCCGTTGCCGAGCGATTTGAGAGGTGATAGTCCTGGGCTGCATAGGGCTTTTTATAGGCTTCATTGACAAGCACAAATGGCTTGGCGCCCTTGGAGCAGCAGTAAATCAACTTACCGTCTCGTACTACCATTCGATTCTTCATGGAAAACATCGTCTCAGGCCCAACGGGCTGGTGAGTTGTGCCTTTGCGATAAAATTTGTTTTGCCCGGCAGATCCCCTGATGGCCGCTGCGACTTGCCCAACGACCTCTGAATCGGACCCGTTTTTCATGGACAGTTTGACAAACTGAACGAGATTTCCAGTCCCAAGACCGGCCGCTTCCGTACTAAAAATTTCCAGGGCATACTCAATGGATCCATCAGTCCACTGATACTGGACAATCGGTATCCATCCCTTATGAAATGTCTTTTGCCTGGCCAGTACGGGTTTAAATTCTGACCCGTAAAAAAAGCAAAGTTCCGCATACCGCGTGTAAACAGCGCCGTCATAGGTCACCTGAACCGGCTCGGGCACAAAGGGCTTGCCAATGACCGTGGTCGAATTCGCCGCATAACACCACTCTCTGTCCGGATCATCCAATACTGGATCAAACATTTGGGTGCTAGCCAATAGAGACGAGGTAGTCACGCCAAAACCCGCTATAAACAGGATCATTCTCAGCCAATTGTTTTTCAAATGCAAGATACATCTCCTTAATAACGGTTGTTGGTGACTGCTCTATTCAGAAAACACTAAGACTTCCACCAGATGTCGCCCCGTATTGGCGGAGTTGGAAGTTTGTGTGACCCTGATGTATCGTACGTGCCGAGGCTCAAATTTGCAGGTTGTGCCTTTGGATGTGGAGGGTTTTATATTATCACGCTTATCAGCGACCCTGTCCCATATCTTGCCGTCCAACGATGTTTTAATCGTGAAACCGTAATAACGTGAGTCGCCGAAATAACCCACCACCACGACGCGGCTTACTGAGGTGGGTTCCTCCAGGTCGACTTGCCACCATGCTTCAGGGTGTTGCGTCACATCAGTGGCCCAGTACGCATTGGTATTGCTGCGCCAGCCATCGTTTGCCAGGTGAGCTGCGTGTTCCGGTAGTGCATGTGAACAGGTGACCGGCTTGTCCGTGGTCAGGCTGACAGCATTCGGTTTAAAGGCATCTTGGTACTTCTTCCACAGTCGTCTGGCCACGGCCACGCTGTCACCGCTGGGTTCAGTGGGATAGGTCTCCTGGCCGTCCGACCATGCAACCATCCACTGTCGCAGTTTTTTGTTGAATGCAGCGTTATCGAACGCGTGTTTGTTGTTCAGGGATTTGCCTATCTCGTGCAGATACCATTCCCATCGTTTCAAATAATAACCGCTGAGCATACCGGACCACTCTTTGCGTGCATAATCGTCAATCGCAGGACCTTGGCCCCACAGCGTGAGCACGCGGCGAGCATTCCATTGAAGGATGGCCTGTTCAGCGTCGCTGGTCCCCCAACGCTTGGCATCTTCCAACCAGCGACCCAGGAGGAATTCAGGACGTGTGCCCAGCAGTTCATCCAGATCACGGATCAGTTCGAGGAATTGTTCAGACGCCTTTTGAAATGCCTGCGCATCCTTTGCCTTAAAAGTGTCCATGAGATCAATGTGTAGCGTGGCCGCATGATTCGACAACACTTGACGGGCCACATTGGCCAAGTCAAACCCGTAGGTGTCTGTTCTGGCCAGTTCATCAGACGCCTGCAGCAGATGGTGCCAGGCATCAGCCAATCGCTGGTTGCTGTAGGTGGGTAGGCTACCCCCAGGCGTCAAACGAGGTGTGTGATCAATAATCGAACGCGACCGGTTCGGCGCCTTGTACACGGTATCTGCGAGGATCTGCCAGGCTTGCTGTGCGTGGACCTGGGTTTGACCGTAGCGGTGATGGGCATAGTTAGCGATCCATTGGCTCAGATCAACTGGTGTGTCACGCCAGGCCATTTCGAACATCAAGTCATAAGCCACTGGATTGTAGTCAAGTCCTTCATTGACAAAGCCCAGGCCCGTGAGCTGTCCGCTGTTGGGATCAGAACGGGCCGACATCAGACCCTCGTTGTTTTTGTTCAAGGCGCCTCCGAGGTTCACGCTGCAGCCAAAGCTGTGTACATTACACCACATCCACGGTTTGTTGCAGAACGCGTCAGTCTGGTTCCACATGGGGGTTGATTCACAGAACAGGTCAAGAATAAGCATACGATCATTGGAAATTGAA
>CAZBTJ010000075.1:0-26026 GCA_964494325.1 uncultured Pirellulales bacterium | reverse complement strand
GGTAATACCGTGGATGCCAATGCTTTGGGAGCACTCAGGGTGGATTTGTTGACCCGGGCTGACCTACTCAAATCACAATATACCCAGGTCAATGTGATGGCCCTGGTGGCAGACATTGAAAAGGCCCTGTTTGAAACGGCCAACAAGGATTTGAACAAGATTGACTTCCTTCAAAACCTGGCGAGCTACGCCCTGGACCGTGAGGCTGATGCTTCAGAGGATCAGGCGGAGGTGTGGTATGCGTTGATGGAATTCTTTGAACAGAAGCAGATCGAACTGGATGTGTTCAAGAATCCCAAGGAGCTTCAGTATATGGCGGACCTTCAGAAGTTTCTGGTGGACGAAGGGTTGATTGGCAAGGGTAATTCGCTGGCCGACATCGTCAAGAAGGTGTACATGGAATTGATGGGCGGGGGGCAAGAGTATAATGTGATCCCTGAAACGCCCTCTGCTGTGGCACAGTGTCTGATCCAGTTCCAGAGCAGTCACACGCCCGATGATCTGTGGCACTTTGTCACGGGCGATTACAAAAAATCGAACATGTGGCTCCAGCTCAAGAGTGGTGACAATACGGATATGGAACGGGTGGTCAAGGCGGTGGATCAGTATATTGAGACACATCCCACAGATCTCACTGTGAACTGGGCAGGTCTGACGTATATCAATATTGTGTGGCAGCAGAAGATGGTATGGGGCATGCTGCAGTCGTTTATGGGCAGTTTCATCATTGTGTTTATCATGATGACTGTTCTGTTCAGATCACCTCTGTGGGGTTTGCTCTGCATGGTGCCCTTGACTATTACCATTGCTGTGATTTACGGGGTGATCGGTTTGGTGGGCAAGGATTATGACATGCCTGTGGCAGTGCTGAGCGCATTAACTCTGGGCATGGCTGTGGACTTTGCCATCCATTTTCTGGAACGAGCCAGGGCCGTGCAGGCCCAGACCGGCTCCTGGGAGCGGGCGATTCCTGTGATGTTTGGTGAGCCTGCCAGGGCCATTACTCGCAATGTGCTGGTCATCGCAATCGGTTTTTTGCCCCTGTTGGCCGCAACCTTGATCCCCTACAAAACAGTGGGCGTGCTTTTGTTTGCGATCATGGCTTTGTCCGGGTCTGTGACACTGATTGTGTTGACTGCCCTGGTGACACTACTTCAGGATGTGCTGTTCAAGCCCAACCGTAAGCCAGAGACGATGGCATGTAACTGCTCACTTTGTATGGTGGTGTCAACAGCCTCAGTCATTCTGGTGGCTCTAACGATTCATCAGATCTGGAATGTGGGGATTACCACAATGGCGGTTGGGGCCATGGCAGCGGTTGTCGTGCTGGCTCTGGTGTGTTCGGTGATGTCCAGGCGTCAGGCGTGTAAGCGATCATAGATCGCGGTTTAGAGTGTTAAGTGTTAAGTAAGTTTTTGGTGTTAGGTGTTTAAGTAGGTTTTTGGTTTTTGGTGTTAGGTTTTAAGCGGCGGCAAGGAGCCTTTTAAAATGGCTGTCAGCAATCAGTTCTCAGCCCAAAGCAATGAAACAGCTCCTGCCCATGCCGGATTCAAAAAAGCTGACAGCTGAGTGCTGATCGCTGATTTATGTGGTGTAATTAAGGAGCGTGTTTTATGAAATCATTTACGTTTACCGTGATTGTTGGATTGTGTTTGAGTGCGGGTTTGGCCTTGGCCCAGGAGGCCAGTGCGCCTGATGTGCAGGAGATTGTCGAGAAAGCCAATTTGGTGGCCTATTATCAGGCAGATGATGGTAAGGCGAAGGTGACCATGACCATTACGCCCAAGCAGGGGCCAAAACGTAAGCGGGAGTTTAACATCCTGCGCAAGGACGTGGCTGATGGCGGTGATCAAAACTACTATGTGTATTTTCTGAATCCACCAGACATTCGCAAAATGGTGTATCTGGTGCATAAGCACGTGGACAAGGATGACAACCGATGGCTGTACATGCCTGCCATAGACCGCGTGAATCGTGTGGCTTCTGGCGACAAACGCACTAGTTTTGTGGGGTCTGATTTTCTCTACGAAGATGTGTCTGGTCGTGGCCTGGATGAAGACGTACATGAGTTGACTGCCATCACAGAAGCCCATTATCAGATTAAAAATACGCCCAAGATGCCGGATTCAGTGGAGTTCAGCTATTATACCGTGGCCATTGACAAGACCCACTATGTGCCCATGAAAATGGAGTTCTTCGACAAGGCTGGCAAGTTGTATCGTACCATTGAATCTACTGACGTCCAGGAGATCGATGGATTTGTGACTGTGCTCAAATCAGTGGTCAAGGATCTGCGAACTGGCAGCCAGACTGAGATGGCGTTCTCCAAGGTCAAGTTTAATGTGGGGCTAAAGGATATTTTTAAGGAACGGTATCTCAAGCGTGCCCCTTCGGAGGCCAGACGATGATCAGGAAGACATTGAGCTTTGTTGTTTTGAGCCTGGTTTTGTGTGGCACGGTGTTGGGTGGTGAGGCCTGGGATCAGTTTTGGGAGGAGATGACGCCTGAGGTTCACGGATTTTATGAGGTCCGGGCTGGGTACCGTCTGCAAAATGATCCCTATCAAAAGGATATGTCGATTATGGAGGCCCGTACCCAGATGGATCTTCAGTCTATGCCTGAATGGGGTATGATTACGGTCAAGGGCGACGCGTATGGCGATGGGGTGACTGAGCGGGGAGAATTTGACCTGCGTGAGGCCAATTTCACGGTGACGCCCCTGGAATTTCTGGATGTGAAGGTCGGACGCCAGATTTTGACCTGGGGCAAGGGGGACCTGCTGTTCATAAATGACATGTTTCCCAAGGACTGGCAGTCGTTTTTTATCGGTCGTGATACGGAATATCTGAAAGCCCCCTCTGATGCTGTGAAATTTGGGGTGTTTTCTGATTCCGCTAATCTGGAAGTGGTGTATACACCTCAATTTGATCCGGATCGGACTATTACGGGCGAGCGATTGTCGTACTGGAATGGAAATCAGCAGCAGGTGGTGGGCCAAAATGCCGTGACCAGCACGCAGGAGCCCAAGGGGGCATTCCAGGAGGACGAGGTGGCTGCCCGGCTGTATCAGACATTTGGCGAGGTGGAGGTGGCTTTGTATGGCTATTGGGGCTATTGGAAGAGCCCGGGTGGCTCCAATCCAGCTCAGACGCGAGCCTTGTTTCCCAGCCTGGACGTGTATGGAGCCAGTGTAGAAGGGGCTGTGGGCAAGGGGATTCTTGCCGCTGAAATTGGGTATTATGATTCAAAAGAGGATTCGGATGGCACCAATGGTTTAGTGAATAACTCGGAGATGCGGTATCTGGTGGGGTACAATCAGGAGGTCGCTCGCGATTTTCAGGCTGGGGTCCAATATTATATTGAGCACATGCTTCATCACGAGGAATATCTCAGGAGTTTGGGGGCTGGGAATAAGGCCAAAGATGAGCTTCGGCATCTGGTTACTCTCCGTTTGACGCGGCTTCTGATGAACCAGAATTTGACCTGCTCCTTGTTTACCTATTACAGCCCAACCGATGAAGATGCCTATTTTCGGCCGAATATTGGCTTTAAGTTGAACGATCAGACTGCCATTGAGGTGGGGGGCAATGTGTTCGTAGGAGATCAAGATGACACATTTTTTGGCCAATTTAGAGACAACACCAATGCCTATGCGTCCGTTCGGTACAGTTTTTGATTGATCTTGTCTCAGGCCTCAAACCTGGTTTTTTATTGACACAAACCGGGTTTATCTTTAGTATAAAGCGTCTTAAACCGAGATACGGGTTGATGAAGATATGAAAAAAATGTATCACGGTTTAAGTAATGTTACAAGGGACTCTATACAACAGTGAGGTAAGGGTAAATCATAACCGGTGTATCGGTATTTTCTACATAGTCCATTTCAGTCCTATAACCAACCAAAAGGTTTGCGGGAGACAGTCTAATGTTCAAAAGTAAAATAGTCTTTGCAGTTTCATGTGTGATGTTTTTGGTCGCGAGTACCGGATTTTCCGGCGAGATTGAAGGCGATTGGAATGATTTCCTGCATTACACCAAGCTTGGCCGGTATGACCTGGCCACCAGTTACGGGCAGGCCATTTTGGACAGTGAGCCCGACCCCGTGGCTTTGCTGGGACTGACCCTGGAAAACCCCAAGGGATTTGACATCATGCTTCTCATGCACGAATCCAAACCTGATCAGGCCTTGGCTGCGGTGACGACCAAGGTGCTTGCTGTCATTGAGCAGGGCCGGTTCGTACGCCGTTCAGATCCTCAAATCGTGGTTGTAGAAGTAAAACGCCTGAGTAGTGATTCAGAGCGGGGTCGTATGACTGCTTTGAAGCGTCTTCAAGAGGCCGGCGAGTTTTCTGTCCCGTTCATGTTGGATGTGCTTGCAGATCCGGATAGACGACAAGAGCATGCCAATGTTATAGAGGCCCTGCCCAAGATTGGGCAACCTGCGATTCGTCCTTTGGCTGCCGCCCTGCAGACAACACAGACGTCTGTGAAGGTTGAAGTGATTCGTGCCCTTGGAAAAATCGGGTATCCGCAAAGCCTGGCTTATCTGAAATATGTCCTGGAGATTGATGACTCATCAGAAATGAAAACTCTGGCCACTCAGAGCATTCAACGCATTGATCCTACAGCCTACAGCACAACCGCAGCCGAGTTGTTTTTCAAACTGGGTGAGATGTACTATGGCCACGCAGAGTCCTTGAAGATGGTCTCTGCTTCGGGCCAGAGTCAACTCTGGTTCTGGGATACAGAGAGTCGTCGTGTGGTCTGGACATCGGTCAACAGTGGCTATGTGCATGAGCTGATGGCCATGAGAAGTGCTGAATGGTGTTTGACAGCCGAGCCGGCATTTGAACAGGCTATTGGGCTGTGGTTGGCTGGATTCTTCAAGGCTGAGGCATTGAATGTGCCCATGCCTGACTATTTGGGCCAGGGCCATGCCACAGCATTTGTGTATGCCACAACGGCTGGCCCCAAGTATCTGCACCACGCCTTGGCCAGAGGTTTGGCCGAGGGGAATGCAGACGTGGCTTTGGGTGCCACAGAGGCCTTAATCGTGACCTCCGGTCGCAAGGCGATCTTTACGCCAGTGGGAGATATTCAACCGTTGCTCAAGGCCTTGATCTCTGAATCGCCGGCTGTACGTTATAGTGCTGCCATCGCGATTGCTCAGGCAAGTCCAAACGGTCTTTTCCAGGAGAGCGATCTGGTCATAGGCAATCTTGCCGATGCCATTGAAAAGGCGGGTGATAATGCTGATCTGCCAGGCAATGGTGCTGTGGAAACAAGGTATGACTACCGTGCCATTGAGGCGATGGAAACGTTGGGTGCCAGTCAGAATCGTGCGTTTGACCTGGGATTGGCCCAGGATGCCCTGATCAAGGCATCCCAAGACAGCGATGTGGCCTTGAAGGGTATTGCCATTCGTGCTCTGGCTTATCTGGATAGCCCGATGGCCCAGGCTGCGATTGCAACTGCAGCCATGTCTGAGACCAATGTGTTGCCTGTCCGAAATGCAGCGTTCCTGGCTCTGGCCGATTCGGGTCGTTTGTTTGGTGGTAACCTGGATGCTGAGATGATCAAGGCACTCTACGAATTGATTCGATCAGATGCGACGGACGGGAGCTTGCGTAAGACTGCGGCGATTGCCTTTGGTGCATTGGATCTACCCAGTCAACAGGTCAAGGCGCTTATTCTGGACCAAGCCAAAAGCTAATTCAGAAAAGGACGCACAATAAGAGACAAGAACGCAAGGTTTCCTGGAAAGGGAGCCTTGCGTTTTTTTTCATTCACAGAGGCTTTTATTGGTTTATTCGGGCTGCATTTGCATTGCCTGTTGAAGTGCCTGTGCCTGCTGGATTACATCATCTCGATCTGCGGGTACGGCCGGTTCCAGATCAAAGCTCCACTGGTGTTCGTTTACAATGCGTTTGGGATAGAGGACCTGCGCAAAAAAGTCGAACGGAAAATGATCATACCAGGGTGCGTTGAGTTTTTGATGGGTTTCAAGCGTGGTGTAACCGGCCTTGGTGACACGAACATTGTAGTCTGCATACCACTGAAAAGAGACGGTGACTGGCGAGGTGCCGATTTCTTCATCATTGAGTGTGACCAGAGCGTTTTCAGGTGTAGTGCGAATGGTGAGTTTACGTTCCACGCAACCGCTGGCCAAGCATATCAATAACAACAGGCCCCAAAGCCCGATTTTTGAGACAGGATTTGTCATAGCAATATTTCCTAACTGAATTTTTGCAAACTTCAAGTTTTCAGTTTTCAGTAGGTAGTTTTCAGCAGGAAAAACGCGTTTTTCTAAAAACTGAAAACCCAAAACTGTACACCACAGGGCTTTTTGCAAAAGTCCTGTCCTAAGTTAACTTTGGCACTCCAGTGTCAAATCTGGCGATCATTATAGAGTTAAGCACGCAGAGGTTCAACTGCAATTCTTGACCTGTAGTAGGGGGCAAGCAATGGCCGCTCACTTAAGGCCTCCTCCCGTTGCAAACTTTGTCGCGAGCTTTGTCGTAAACTTTATCGAAACGAGGACAAAGGAGCCTGTATTTGCGGCCTCCGGCCGCTTGTCGACAAGGCTCGCGACAAAGCTCGCGGATGACAAACATGCTTAAGAGTGCTATTCGGGGCGGTCCCTAAAACCGATATCCCCGCTTGACCTTCTGGGCTTTGAGTTTGACAGCATATCGCTGTTCAACTTGGCCAAATACACCAATCCCAATTCTGAGGATTTCAAAATTGATGGTTTGGCCTTCACTGACCTTTTCCATTTCGAGCGAGAATTCAGTCATGTTCCGCACGGTATTGTCATTGGCCTTGAGGATCAGATCGCCGGGTTTGAGGCCCGTCCTGTCAGCCTGGCCCCGGGGCGTTACTTTGGTGACAATCAGTACGGGATAGGCATTTTCGAAGCGGAACCGTTGTGCCAGGATGTCAGTGAGTTTTGAGACGGACATTTGAAAAAAGCCTTCAGCCAAGGCCTGGCCGTCTGGGATGGGGCGGGATGCCAGCATCAGTGCGGCCGTTTTGATGTTCATTGCTTTGTCTGTCGGACGTACAAAGTCAACGGTCATGGGCTCGCTCACGGCTTTGTTGATCATTTGAACGTAGAAATCTATCATGCTGGTCAGCGGCTTGCCATCCAAACGAAGAAGCAGGTCGCCATTACGTATACCCTTCAGAGCTGCCGGGCTCGACGGAGTGACACTGTCCACCAGTAGACCTTTGAGATTCTCGACAGTCTTGATACGTCCAATGCTGAGACCCAGGCGCACGCGTCGCAATTCTTCAGGCATGAGCATGTGCCCGATATTGTTGACCAGTGTGTCAACTGGGATGGCAAAGCCGATATTCTGGGCATCTGCCTTGATCGCAGTGTTGATGCCTATCAGGTCGCCCAGAATGTTGAGCAGGGGGCCACCACTGTTGCCGGGGTTGATTGAAGCATCTGTTTGTATCAATCCTCTGAGCCAGAATTTGTCCGAGACCTGGATGTCTCTGGACAGGGCGCTGATGACACCCCGAGTGAGCGTGTTGGAATACCCATAGGGATTCCCAATGGCAATCACTGATTCCCCAATCATCAGGTCGTGACTTTTTCCCAGGCGGATAGCGTGTAATGGTTGATCCGTTTCCACGACCAGGACTGCGAGATCTTTGGTTGTGTCAGTATTAACCACCTGGGCCTCGTATTCATGCCCATCACTGAAAATGGCTTTAATCTTGTGGGTGCCCTCAACCACGTGGGCATTGGTC
Organism: uncultured Pirellulales bacterium; assembly: GCA_964494325.1. GTDB lineage: Bacteria > Planctomycetota > Phycisphaerae > Sedimentisphaerales > Anaerobacaceae > JAIPFM01. The sequence goes on along the minus strand of CAZBTJ010000075.1, from coordinate 18,265 downwards.
ACAATGTAGCCGTTTGAGTGAATGACAAATCCTGATCCTAACACAGGGATCTTTTGCTGGTAACGTGGGCCGCCCAGATCAAATAGACTGGGCAGATCAAAGCCCGGCCAGGCTGAGGTTGTGACCATGCGTTGGCCAGAAATATTAACAACTGCCTCGTGACAGGTTTCGTAGGCCTTGACAGTAGGGGTTTTCCGAAGTGCCAGGTTAGGATTTTCTGCAGACCAGGTCAGTGTGCCTGATAAGCAAACACAGAGTAGACCCAGTCTAAGACCATGTGCTCTCACAAGAAAACCTCCTGCGCAACTCTGCGCCTTACCGTATGCTATGTGGTGTTGTGACCATGCTGAGGGTTTATCTGGCATCGTGTCGAACATAGCGTTTGGCAGGGTGACCTCGACTGTTGCCGCGTGTGGGTGGTGCGTCTGCCCGATTACCATTGATACGGTTGCCGTCTGCTCGATTGCCATTTACTTGACCGTCTTTATGGGCATAGGCCCGGCGACGTGATCCTCTGGCAGGTATCTCTCGAATTTCAAATCGGCTGGCGCGTTTCTTCGGGGGGGCGTTTCGTTTGGGTTTGTGTTTGTTGTGGTATACTTCCAGGGCACTGACGCAGATTTCTGCAGTGACAGGGTCATCCCCCTTGGCGCCTTCTTCAATCAGGGCCAAACCCGGTTTGGCCATGCGTCCTCGCATTTTGCGGAGACCATATGTGGCCGCGTTTTTGGTGCGTTTGGATTTGCTCAGGAATAAGGCCTCTTTCAGAATGTCAAAGCCATCTTCCTGCAACCAAGACAGATTAAACGCTGTTTGCCTTGCCACAGTCGTGTTGGGGGAATGGAGTTGCTCACGTAGAGTTGCTAATAACTCTATGGCAGCTTCATCCTTTTCGCGGCCAGACAATTTCCTTTTTGCAAGCTTCATGCTAGTACCTCACCCAAATCTATCACTCGAAGTGGCACTTTTCCAAAACCGTGCCATCTATTATTTGTGTTAGTCAGATCCCCCAAACAGATCATTCTGCCAATCCATTGGAAGATCTGCGAAACCCATCCATCAACTACAGTTTGATGGGCAAACACGGTTGTGTCAACAGGTTTATGCTGTATATTCTTAAAGGTTTTTGAAAAACAACGCTTGCGTATGGCTGAATAGCCCATATTAATAGTACACCTACGCTATGAAATGCCACGTTGTTTTGGCTTCCTCGTGAAACTGGATAAAATAAAGGACTTGGGCCGTGTGTAAAAAAAAAGCAGTTGTTTTACTGAGTGGTGGACTGGATTCTGCCACTACATTGGCCATTGCACGTCAGCAGGGATTTAAATGCTATGCCTTAACCTGCGTGTATGGTCAACGGCATAGCATTGAGGTGGAGTATGCCCAAAAAGTGGCTCAGGCTCTGGGGGTTTCATCTCACAAGAAGATGTCCATTGATTTAAGCCTGTTTGGTGGGTCTGCATTGACTGATCCGGATTTGGATGTACCCAAAGATCGCTCAGAAGATGTTATGTCAGAGAAAATTCCCATCACCTATGTGCCTGCTCGCAATACGGTATTTTTGAGCCTGGCTCTGGCCTGGGCAGAGGCCTTGGGGGCCTACGATCTGTTTCTGGGTGTAAATGCTATGGATTACAGTGGATATCCGGATTGTCGCCCGGCATTCATTGAGGCATTCGAACGGACCGCTAATTTGGCCACAGCTGCGGCGGTTGAAGGGAAAGGGCGGTTTCGTATTCATACACCCATTATTGCCATGACAAAATCACAGATCATTCAGACGGGGACTGAATTGGGGCTGGACTATGGCCTGACACACAGTTGCTATGACCCCGATGATCAGGGGCGAAGTTGCGGGCATTGTGATTCTTGCCGGTTGCGTCTCAAGGGATTCGAGCAGGCCGGCTTGATCGATCCAGCCCTGTATCAGGGGCGATGAGTGGGGGCCTAAAGACCTTTTGTTCATGAATTGCCTTTGATCTCGGGCAAATTTTGATGTATAAAACACGCCTTGAAAACGATTATTGTAAACTTTAGTCATGCTTTGGCGAAGTGAAGTCTTTCGCGAAGGCGGTTCCGAGTTTACGGTTCCATTTGCACAGTTGGCCGAATTAACGGGTTTACGAGCCACCAATCTTGAACTGTGAACCCAATAGCTGCGAACCAGCACTTTTGTCAGTAGGAGTTGTCTAGTGAAACGCATTGTTGTGGTTGTTTTCATATTGAGCAGCCTTTGGATAACGCCGGCCAAGGCAAGTCTGGCAGGGCGAATCAATAAGATCATACAGTCGAAAAACAAGATTCGTTTTGGCATTCGCATTGTGAATGCCAAAACAGGCAGGGCTGTGTATGAGCACAATCCACGGACGCCCCTCACCCCGGCATCCAACATGAAGATTGTGACTTCTGCTGCGGCATTGTCCTATTTGGGGGCGGATTTTAATTATACGACTGAAGTAGGCCTGGTGGGTAATACACTGGTGCTGATAGGCAGCGGAGATCCGTTGTTGGGTGATCAAAGCAGTGATGAACTCTTGGGTCGTTCTGAAGGGTGGTTGTTTGACAGTTTGTCCTCTGCATTAAGAGAGGCCGGGGTGGAGACAGTTAACGGACTTTTGGTGGATAGCACGGTGTTTGACGATGAACGCGTGCATCCCAATTGGCCTGAATCGGAGCTAAATCGCGATTACTCCTGTGAAGTCTGTGGGGTCAATTACAACGGCAATACCATTGGTATGGTGGTTTCCAAAGAAGGAAACCGCGTGGCAGTGGCCATTGAGCCGAAAACGTCTTTTGTGGTGATCGAGAATCAAGTGCGTTCGATCACCTCTGGTAGCGGTGCAGTGGGCGCCTATCGTGTTCCAGGCAAGCCCAATGTGTTGACTGTCAAGGGGAAGTGTCGTAAACGCCAGGGGCCCTTTAATGTGGCCATTGAAAAACCAGCCGCCTTTTTGGGGTATTTGCTGGCTGAGCAGTTGACTGAGCGTGGTATTCAATTTACAGGTCAATTTGTAGAAAAGAGGTATGTGCCTGATCAGCACTTCAGGCCTTTGGTGAGTTTCAAAACCCCCTTGACTCTGTGTCTAAAGCGGTGCAACACAGATAGTTTCAACCTGGCTGCTGAGTGTTTGGCCAAGACCATTGGCGCTCAGGTCAATCAGGGACGCGATGGCAGCTGGGATTTGGCGAGGGAACAAATCGGTCAATATTTGCAGGGCCTGGGTTTGGACCCTGATGAATATGTGTTGGATGATGCCAGTGGTTTGAGTCGCGAAAATAAACTGAGTGCTCGGGTGTTGAGTACTGTGCTCTATGCCGTGTATACCAGCCCGAATTGGCCACTCTACAAAAACACCCTTGCTACGGGTGGGGTTGAAGGCACGCTGGATGGCGAATTTCGTGAGACACGCTATAAAGGCAGGGTTTGCGGCAAAACAGGCTATATCAATCGTGTTCGCGCCTTTTCTGGGGTCTGTGAAACTGACCGGGGCGACTATCTATTCGCTATTCTGGCCAATGACGCCAACGGTATCAAGTCTCTTGTCAATGGAATTGCCAAGGCTGTGATGGACGAATACCGGGACCAATGACCCATCAGCGTGCCCTTATTTTTCAAAAAAATCATTCCACCCACACTTATAAAAACAGTATACTATTTGTTTTGTTTTTGAATCGACTAAACTAGAAACTCCAGGCTCTCGACTCCAGACCATGGACTTTGGACTCTAGACTCTGGACTGATTTAAAGGAGTACGTATGTCTGGTCATTCCCATTGGGCTGGAATTAAGCATAAAAAGGCGGCTAACGATGCCAAGCGGGGCAAAGTTTGGAGTAAAGTCGCACGCATGATTATTATGGCAGCACGCGCAGGCGGCGGTGACCCCAATATGAATCTGACCCTGCGATATGCCATTGAAAAGGGCAAGGCTGCCAATATGCCCAAAGACACCATTGAAAAGGCGATCAAGAAGGGTACAGGCGACCTTGAGGGCGTGAGCTACGAGGAAATTACGTACGAAGGCTATGGTCCCAGTGGCGTGGCTGTGATGGTTGAAACACTCACGGACAATCGCAACAGAACTGCCCCGGAAATGAGAAAAGTCTTTGAACGTAGTGGCGGTTCCTTGGGAACCAGTGGTTGTGTTGGCTACATGTTCAAGAAAAAGGGCGTCATCTGCGTGGGTACGGATAAGGCCGAAGAGGACGATCTTATGGATCTGGCCCTGAGTGCCGGTGCCGAGGACATGGAAACCATGGATGATGTCTATGAAATCACCTGTGCTCCCAGTTCATATGATGCCCTGGTCAAGGCCTTGCAAGACAAGGAGATTCCCATTGAGATGGCTGAACTCTCCATGGTTCCGGACAACCGCATTGAAGTGACAGACAAAAACACGGCGCGCAAGATTCTCAATCTAATGGATGCGTTGGACGATCACGAAGACGTCCAAAACGTCTCTGCCAATTTTGATCTGGCTGATGGTCTCATTGACGACGAGTAAACATTCTTACAAATTAACATGGATGAACAGCAATCGAAGAATCCTTTACATGGTGTGACCCTTGAAAACATCGTCAATGCGCTGGTTGAGCACTACGGTTGGATCGAACTCGGAAAACGGGTTAAAATCAAGTGTTTCAACAGCGATCCATCAGTCAAGTCCAGCCTAAAATTTCTGCGAAAGACCCCTTGGGCCAGGAAGAAAGTCGAAGACTTCTACCTCTACACGCAGAGAAGAAAACGCCGTTGATAATATTTACCTGAGGCAGACGAAGCTAGGAGTCTCGAGTTTGGATTTAAATCAAGCGATCTGGTGTGTTATTCAGTGGGCATTCTTTTTGGGGCGATCGTTGATCTTTCACTGCAAAAACTCACACTCAGACGTGAACCTTAACTTGTCATGCTCATAAATAAGTTTTCGATTATGTTCTGCCTTGCCCCACTCTTTCCACGGCTTTATTCAGATACTCCGGCGCCAGGCGGTGAATCTGAGGCTCATCGGGGTACATGAGTTTGAACTGTCTTTGGAATGACTCTTCGATGTCCAGGGCGGCCTGATAGGCTGCCTTGGCAAGGTCGAGTTGACCGAGTTGGTCGTAGAGCATGGCAAGCTTGACTTGCAAGCGGGCATTGCCTGGATAGAGTTCAATGGCTTGCTGGGCTGGTTTCACCGCCGTGTTGGGATCTGTCAACGAGCATACATCTGTCAGCTTTTCATAATTCCTATACGCACCTGGATTGCGATGAATGGCCTTCTCAAAACACGCCTTGGCTTTGAGAAGCAGGCCGTCGTCTTTGTGGGACGACTGTCTGTATTCATTGAGAAACATGCGGCCATTTTGATAGAAGGCCGCGTCTGAGAGCCAGTCCAGGCGGGCTGCTTGATCCAAGAGCTGGTGTGCTTGTGGCGTCTTGTTTTGAGCCCAGGCTTGGTTGGCCCGGTAAATCTTGGTGGTGCTGAGCAGCAGCGGCATGTACCCGACTGTCACGCAGAGCAATAGAACGCCCACGATCATACCCGTCATGGACCAGCGAGTCGGAGAGGGGGGGGGCGCTTGCTGACATGTGGTGCGCGTAGGCATCAATTGGCTGGCCACAACACAGGCGACCAGGGTCCAGAAACAGGTCAAAACGCTTGGCTCAAATAGGGCAAAGTCGAGCATATTGGCTGCGAGGAGTGCCAGGATGCAACAGGCCAAAACAGGGGCTGCCCAGGGCAGTGCGTTGTGCTTGGCATCAGTCTCTTGACCTGCTGAGGCGCTCAGCAAAACAAGCATGCCCACACAGAGCATGAGTGTGTGGACCAGACAGGTGAGCACAATGACCGGGAGCGTGTCCTGGATAATCATGCCCATCATGGGTTTGACCAGGAGCAGCCACGTGCAGATTGCAAAGGTGTAGCCCCAATAGAGCTTTTTGTCGTGGGCTTCCGTGGTTTGGCACATTGAGCTGAGTGTTGTTTCTTTGTGCCATTGCGTCACAGTTACCAGTGGCCAGGCCAGAGCCAGGACAAATCCCATCATCCCCAATGGCCCGTATTGAGAGAGCAGGCTGAGCACCCAGTTGTGGGGATCGGCCACGGACTCGGGTGAGGCTGCAGGTTTGAACTGATGGTATGCCTGGGCGAAATTGCCAGGGCCTACGCCTACCCACGGATGCTGGGTAATCATGTGTGTGGTCGCTTGCCAGTACTGCCATCTGACGAGTAGGGAATTACCGCCTGGCAGGGTGTCGTGGGTCTGGCCATAGTAAATGAAAGAACCTGTCATCACAACGAGACCGATGACGCAGATAATAATAAGCATTCTGGCGTGGGGTCTGAGCCATTTTCCAAAGGCATAGAGTAGGCCCAATCCCAGACACGCCAGGGTCAAGCCACCCAGTGCGCCTTTACTTTTTGTGAGTATCAGGGCATTTAGATTAATGAGAGTGACGAGCAGGGCGGCCACGGCATAGGCTGGAGTATTGTGTTTTTGTTTGTACTGAATCACGCCTTCGATGGTGAGGGCCAAGGCGGCCAGTATCGCCATGAGCAGGAAGCTCCCATTAGAATTGCGTGTGGTAAAGAAGCTGCGCACACCCTGTGAGTACAGTCTGTGCTCGAACAGAAAGTGTTCAAATGTGCCTCGGCTCACACCGAGTGGTTCCAGGAACTGGGCCGGCTCCTTCTCGTAGGCGGTTATGGTTTCTTGATTGGTGGTGGTGAATTGATTGTAGGATTCATAGGCGCTAAGTAGCCCAAGTACAGCAATCAATGCCAGTGTCAGACGGATTTTGGCGGGTGTGTTGAGCAGTTGGATCAAGAGCCAGGCCATGGCCATGGGGGCTACTAACACCAGCAGGTCACTAAGGGCAGCCCGTTGATCAGAGGCGAACCAGGCAGCAATCAAACCGCCAAAGACAAACAGGCTGATGCCCAATTCCAGATACGTCTTGCAGGTCCGTGTTTTGCCGTGTAAGACACGAATGGCCCAGATTCCGGCAGCGATCAGGAGCAACATGGACAGGGTTAGGCTGTAGGCCAAATCGTGGAGATTGGTTGAGAGGGTGGATAGCCGTGACACGGGGGACTCTGTGACAGTACATCGCAGAGCGAGAATGCCCAGGCACAGGCACAATAACGCAAAGCCGAGAGGGCTTTCGTGTGGTTTGCTTTGTGGGGCCTTGAGGGGCTTGGCATGGGATCTGCGATGTGTCATGCAGAGCCTCCAGGCAGACCAGGCGATTTACTTTCAAAAATGGCCACCAGGCAGAGGATCATGACAGTTTGCGTAAAGATCAGAATGGCACCCAGCAGGTTTACCTGATAGAGGAATGTGGCGCCCAGGCCAGTACAGAGGGTGGTTAGATACAGGGTCAGGGCCGTTTGGCGATCTGTGAGACCATGACGTTTGAGTCTGTGAGAGAAGTGTTGGGTGTCACCCACAAACGGGCTTTTACCCTGGGATAATCGCAGACTCATCACACTGACAAAGTCATACAGCGGTACAGCCAGGGCCAGCAGCGGCACAAGCACGGGATACCAGGGGCCTGTCTGGGACTGCTGGTAGTAGGTGGTGCGTAAGCTCAAAACGGCCACCAGAAACCCGATTATCAGAGATCCTGCATCACCCATAAAGATGGTGGCAGGGGGAAAGTTAAAGAGCAGAAAACCAAGCAGGGTGCCAATGAACACCAGGGCCAGGGCACTGATGAGGATCTGGCCGCTGGCCACAGCACTGACCAGAAGTATACTGCTGACAATAATGGCAATGCCTGTGGCGGCACCATCCATGTTGTCCAAAAAATTAAACACATTGATGAGCAGGGTGATCCAGACTGCCGACATCAGGGCTGTGGCCAGGCGGTTGTGGATGAAGATTTCCACACGCACATCTGCAAAATAGGCTGCCATCAGGGCCACACCAAATTGAACAGCCAGTTTGAAGAGCGGTCCCAGCCCCTTAAGATCGTCCCACAGCCCCATGCTGAATAGGATCAACATACTCAGTAACAAAATCCCCCATTCGTGGCATCGGGCCAGAAAATCTTTGGGGTCCAGGCCGACTTGATTAACCCCTGAGGTCAAGGCGTCCGTTCGATTCATCGCCAATGCCAACCCCATGGCAGACAGCATGGCCAAAGCCAATGTGGCAAAGATGCCGATGCCCCCACCCAAGGCGACAATACGCTGGTGATATCGATCCACCTGGGGCTGAGCCACCAGATCCAGCCGTATGGCAAACCGCCTGGACAGGATCGTCATCAATGCCGATACAGCAAATGATGAGGCGAGTACAATAGTGGCATATGTTAACATGGTTTTTAGTTTTTAGTTTTTAGTTTTTGGCAGGAGGTTAGTTGTTGTTTGATCTTCTCCCTGACCTGGTCGAAGAATGCCAGGTAGTGCGGCGTCTGATAGTCCGGGTAGGTGTAGGGTGTAAAACGCCATTGGCCCTTGTCAAAGATCAACGTGATTTCTGCAAACATGTTCTCGCCGATATAGATGCGGTGCGAGAAGTTTTTGGTCGAGGCCAACACCAGTTTGGAGGGCTCTACGATTCCCGGATCAAGATTCACCGGTCGGATCGCATGCTCTGCCAGGGACTGGGCAAGGGCTTTTTCAATGTCATTGGTCTGATACTTGATTCGGGCCAGTTTGCCGGGATGAATGGGCTTCTCTATTGTGACAAAGCGACGCAGGATACTTGACCCGGTTTCCTTGTCATAATAGTGGGTCTGGGTAAACGGCCAGATATGACTGGTGAGATCTATCGTTCCGAAGCGATTCGTTATGGCTTTTAGAGCCTGTTCCATGCAGGTCTCATTGGCAGCCAGAATACCGATGATGAGCTTTACAGGGGCTGGTTCCTTGATCTCCCACATAATTTCTTGTCCAATGTTTGGCAGGTTAGGGTTTAGTTACGGTCTAGGGTCTAAACAACAAGCCCTGCTTATAGCGAAAAAACAGCGTATTTGCAAGGACTTCCGTATGAGACTGGCAAACAGGCACATCATTGCTAATTTCTCCGAGCTGGTTTTGGAAGTTTGTCACAAAACGTGATATGTTGGTCGATCTCAAGCAACCCCATGTCAAAACCAGAAACAGGCCTTTACACACAAAGGACAGCATTATGAAAAACAGGGTTCTTAAATTTTTGCTTTCTTGTATCGTTCTACAATTTACCATTTCTTTCACCCACGCTGCTGGCAATGCTATCGACCTTTCAGGTACGTGGCGGTTTGCAGCTGATCACCAAGGTGTCGGTCTAAAAGAAGGATGGTTCAACAGGTCTCTGCACGAGACCATTCTGTTGCCGGGCATCACTGATACGGCGGGTGTTGGCGGGCCGGAAAAAGATCCCAATCCGGGCTATCTGTCGCGTCTTCATAAATACATCGGGCCGGCATGGTATCAGCGTGAGGTCTCCATTTCCTCAAGATGGAAGGGCCAAAGCATCGAGCTTTTTCTCGAGCGTGTCATGTGGGAAAGCCGCTCCTGGATCGATGGAAAACCCTGTGCAGTGCAGGATTCTCTGGGCACACCCCATGTTCATAGGCTGGGAAAACTGACACCGGGCAAACACACCCTTACGCTTCAGATCGACAACCGGATGATTCATCCCATTGGAGACCGCGGCCATTGCTACACTGAGTTCACTCAGATCAAGTGGAACGGCGCTGTCGGAAAAATCGAGCTGCGTGCCTATGATCCTATTCGGCTTGGACTGGTCAGGACTTTCCCTGACAGAGACGCCAAAACTGTCATGGTTGAAACTACGCTTGAGAACACTACGGGCATGCCATGGTCAGGGACTCTGCTGCTCCGCCTAAAAGATCCACATGGTAAAACTGTGGCGCGTACAGAGGCACCGGTTGATATCAAAGGGGATATTCTGGTTGTCAAGCCGGACGTGATACTAAAAGAAACACCCTTGGCATGGGGCGAGTTCTCAGCGAATCTCTATACGGTTGAACTGAGACTGACTGGCAAGAACACGGACGGCCATCATACCACACAGTTTGGCTTTCGAACGATAAAAAACGTGGACAACAGGTTTCTTGTCAATGACCGTCCGACCTTCATGCGTGGGAATCTGGACTGCGCTCAGTACCCGTTGACAGGGCACCCACCCATGACAGTCAAGGCATGGAAACGGGTCTTCAAGATAAACCAGGAATACGGCATGAACCATGTTCGTTACCATTCATGGTGTCCTCCAGAAGCCGCCTTTGTGGCGGCTGACGAAATGGGTATGTATCTCCTGCCCGAGGTACTCTGGATCGACTGGTGGATGGGCAAGCCCAATAACAAAGAAATGGATACGCCTGGCTATCCCGCAGGTGTGGGCAAGGGTGATCGAACCATTGACGCCTATGCCAAGGCCGAAATGCGGCGTATGCTCGATACCTACGGAAACCATCCCTCCTTCTGTCTCTTTGACATCGGCAACGAACTGGGTTCCAGCAATTTCGAGGTTATGGGGGAGTGGATCAAGACCGAAAAGAATCGTGATCCACGGCGTCTCTATGCAGCATCCACGGCACGGTCGATTACGGCACATGACGATTTTTCAGATACGCACAACATCCCCGGGATCGGATCTGTTGTCAACCGGCTGGGCGTGCCCCATACTGACTGGGATTATGAGGACGCCTACGGACGTGCCAAGGTGCCCATCATTGCACACGAAATGGGGCAGATGCCAGTCTACCCGAACTGGAAAGAGATAAAAAAATATACGGGCCCAGTTCGTGCTACGAGTTTTGAAGGATTCAGAGAGCAGGCCAGGGCAAACGGGACCGAAGCTCAGAGTGCCGATTTTCAGATGGCATCAGGTGCCATGAACCGGATTCTGTACAAAAATGAGATGGAAGCTCAGCTCCGTTCGCCCGGCTGTGCTGGTGTAAGCTGGCTCAGTCTGCAGGATTTTCCGGGCCAGGGCGAGGCTCTCGTGGGCTGGCTCGACACGTTCTACGAGAGCAAGGGGCTGATGACACCTCAAGAATTTCGTCGTTACAGTGCTCCGACAGTACCTTTGGCCAGATTCAAGGCCTTTGTGTGGTCTAACCATGAAACGTTTACGGCCACTGCCCAGCTGTCCCACTGGGGAGAGAAGGCACTTTCTAATGCGACAATCGAGTGGACGATTTGCAGAAAGGATAGAGGCCGTGCATTGGCCAGGGGGCACTTCAAATCCTCCAAGATTCCTGTAGGGACCGTCCATACGTTCGGCACAATAACCTATGATCTCACAGAGATTAAAACACCCACAGTCCTCAAGCTGGAAATGCGAATACCAGGGACCTCCACGGCGAACGACTGGGACTTCTGGGTATTTCCTGCAGTGCACGAGACGCAAGAACCTTCGAACGTTTTGGTGACCGAAAACTCTGAAGCAGCATGGAAAGCGTTTCAGAAGGGGAACCGGGTTTTGTTTACCGCCCACAGGCTCGGAGCGGCCAAAAAGGCTGCATGGATGCCGCTTTTCTGGTCGAGTCGCTTCTTTCCTGGCCAGAATCGTGATACGCTTGGAGCGCTGGTCCAGGGGGACCATCCGGCGTTTGACCTGTTCCCAACCGATGATCACCTCGATTGGCAGTGGCACCGACTCTGTCGTGATGCACGCGGATTTGTGCTCAACGATTTGCCCCACGCGTATCGTCCCATTGTCCAGCCGGTCAGTGATTACCATTACAATAATAAGCTGGGCTCGCTCTTTGAGTTCAAGAACGATCAGGGCGGAAAGCTCCTTGTGTGCGGCTATAATATTGTCGATGACCTGGAGGCGAACCATGCGGCACGTCAGTTGAGAAAAAGCCTCCTGGCCTATGTTTCCGGGAGAAAATGCAGTCCTGATACGGAAATCTCCAGGCAAAGATTTGAGGCATACTTTCCGAAAAGAGAGATCGCACCTGTCGCAAAAGCTCCGGCCGGATTCGAAAATGCTGTTCTCTATGTGCAGGCCGGTGCCAATCATCCGGGTCAGGGTAATGTGAATTGGAACGATAAGATCGATAAGGCTGTTTTGAAGGAGGGGATCACCTACAAGGTCCATTGTGATGCCGTATGGAAAGATGATGTGGGTGTGGCATGGTGGGGCTCACCTGTGCTGAAAATAGAGATCGGCTGCAACAAGCCCAACCTGTATGACCTTTATATCCATTTTCATGACTGGAACAATAATGCACGTACCGGAGACATCGTATTTGAAGGACGGAAATATGAACTCGGCTCGCATGCTGGCAAGGGGAAATGGATCAAGCTCAATGTCATGCGGGAAGATGCGTTGGATGAGAAAATGCTCTTGGAGGCAAGGCACACTGCTGGCCCCAATCTGATGATCACAGCCATTGCACTGGTGCCCAAGGAATAGGTTGAATTCAGTTACGACGAAATAAAAAGGGGCACGTTGATCGACCTTCCAGTATCCCTGGATCCCATTGACGAGATCATAGAGATTCACGTGAGTTCAAGACACTAAAGTGGAGGTCAGGCAAAAAAAAGCCCCTGCAAGCTTAGTCCTATTGCTTGCAGGGGCAAATGTGATATCTGTGACTCTTTCCTTTACGTCCTGGTGATTATTTCGCTGCTCGGATTCTATGGGTTTGACCATCGAGAATTACACAAAACAGGTCAATGCCTCACCAAGTTGGCCGCTATGGTCATGTATAAGAGCCACAATTGTTCTTACTGAACTGTTATCTATACTCGGTCCAATGGCTTCATGTTCTTGAGATGTTTTTTTTCATTATTTTGAAACACAACAGACGTCTTTAAACTTGAATATTGGAAGGCGGGAGATTCGAGCCACACGGTTTGCTTGTTTATGGCATAGTGCCAATTATTGAAATATACGAGTTTCTCTGGACCACCTTAGGTTGCTCATTTTAACCCCTGTATTTGGTGGATGAATCATTAATCTCAGTTTTAAGAAAGCGAAAAATATTTCTATATCATTAGCCCAGAGTGATATCTGGTTATTGCCTGCAAACTCTGACGTCCGAAAACGCCAGTCCTCCAAAAATGGCACCGAGCAGGAGCAGGCCTACGCCAGAGGCAGAGAGGAAAAACCCTCCTGTGCCAGCAGCCACCCCGATCAGGGGAAGGCCAGTCAGTACTGTCGCAAAAACAAAGCAGAAGAGGCTCAAAGCGATGGTTGGGAGAAATACGGCCAGGATCGCGGCACCCACGCCGCCTGCCTTTTTACCGCCCACAAAGCCCGCAATCAAGGGGCCTGCCACGGGCAACCAGAAGAGCAATAGGGCAATCAGGAGCATCCACAGGGCTCCGGCTATCACATTGCCTTGTTTGACTATGATCACATTTTGTCTCATGATGAGATTCCTTCAAATTTACGCTTAAACGGTCATTTTGTTTAGTTCTTCCGGACCAGCGATTTGATCCACTTCTGTCTTGAGGGTAGTCGCATATATTTGGCTGCCATTTCATCATTTTTCAAGTGTTTTGATCCTGGAACACGGTTGTGCTCTCAGTTTTGATACAGTACAGTACATAATTAGGTACAAGAGCCTTCTAGTTCAGGAGAAGCCGAATGGAAGACAGTCAATCTGGCAGTATTGGGTTTGTGGTTCGGGTGTCGCTGGTTGCGGCCTTGGGAGGGCTTCTCTTTGGGTATGATACGGGTGTGATCAATGGGGCCATCGGGCCACTTACGGACCACTTTGTCTTGGATACCGCCCAAAAGGGCTGGGCCACAGGCTGTGCCTTGATTGGCTGTGCTTTGGGGGCTGTGCTGGCTGGCGTACTGAGTGACTGGCTTGGGCGAAAGAAAGTGCTAATTCTGTCAGCGGTCATGTTTTTTGTGTCTGCCGTGGGCACGGCCGTGCCCGAGACGCTGGTGACCTTTATCATTTATCGAATCATTGGTGGATTGGGGGTTGGCGCTGCGTCTATGACCAGTCCCATGTATATCGCAGAGATTTCACCGGCCCGTGTTCGCGGGCGTATGGTGTCACTCAACCAACTGGCCATTGTCACAGGCTTTATGGTGGTTTACTTTGTGAACTACTTTATCGACATGCAGGGCGATGTGTTGTGGAATCAGCAAACAGGGTGGCGATGGATGTTTGGGTCTGAATCGTTACCTGCGTTATCGCTGTTGTTTTTGCTGTTTTTTGTGCCGGAGAGTCCACGTTGGCTGTGCAAGCAAGGCCGAGATGACGAGGCTTTGACTATTCTTGTTCGAGCCGATGGGTCTGAGTATGCCCAGAGTGAGCTGCTTGAGATCAAGAGAACCCTGGCTATGGAGAGTGGGTCTTTGAGTCAGTTGCTGGCACCGGGTATGAAGATCATCCTGGTTCTGGGTGTTGCCCTGGCTGTATTGCAGCAGGTCACTGGGATCAATGTGTTTTTGTACTTTGGTACAGAAATCTTTAAACAGATGGGGTCAGAAACCAATGCGGCATTAAGACAGACCATTATCGTGGGGGGCGTGAATCTTACTTTCACGGTGATTGCCATCTGGACGGTTGACAAGATTGGACGCAAGCCTTTGATGCTGGTTGGATCCATAGGCATGGGGCTGACTCTATTGGGAATGGGCCTGGCCGCGTGTTTTCAACAGACCTCGATCTGGCTGCTGGTTTTTATCCTGGGGTACATTGCCTGCTTTGCCTTGTCTGTGGGGCCTGTGACCTGGGTCATCCTGTCCGAGATATTTCCCACCCGTATTCGTGGTCGGGCCATGGCCATTGCCACAGTATGTCTGTGGATGGCCAACTACCTGGTTTCCCAGACGTTTCCCATGATGGACGAAGATCCCTGGCTGGTTGAAAAGTTTAACCATGGATTCCCATTTTTGGTGTATGCATTTTTCTGTGTTATCCTGGCAGTGCTGGTGTGGCGATTTGTGCCTGAGACTAAGGGCAAATCATTAGAAGAAATTGAACAATTCTGGTTTAAACACAAGAAGGAACAATCCCGTGGACAGTAAAGAAAAACTCAAAAGGGCGATCAATCACCAGGAAGGCCCTGTGCCTGTCGACTTTGGTGGCAGTGCAGTGACCGGTATTCACGTGATGGTCATTGCCGCTTTGCGTGAGCATTATGGTCTGGAAAAACGGCCGGTCAAGGTGAGCGAGCCGTATCAGATGTTGGGTGCCCTGGACGACGATTTGATGGATGCCATGGGTGTGGATGTGATTTCCATTACACCGCGTGACACCATGTTTGGGTTTCCCAATGAGAATTGGCGAGAATTTAAACTGCCCTGGGGGCAAGAGGTGCTGGTCTCTGAATTTTTCAAAACAACGCAGGATGTCAACGGTGATCTGCTGATTTACCCGGAGGGTGACATGGCAGTGTCCCCCAGTGGGCGTATGCCGGCCAGTGGTTTCTTTTTTGACAGCATTGTGCGCCAGGAACCCATTGATGAGGCGAACCTTGATCCTGCGGACAATATGGAGGAATTCAATCCCATTACCCAGGCGGACCTGGATTACTTCAAGGCAAAAGCTGATTGGGCCGCCGCATCAAATCGAGGTGTGTTGGCCACGTTTGGCGGTACGGCATTTGGGGATATCGCTCTGGTGCCTGCACCCTTCTTAAAGCACCCCAAGGGTATTCGTGACATTGCTGAGTGGTATATGTCCACGGCTTTGCGCCCGGACTATATCCACGCCATCTTTTCGCATCAGTGCGAGGTGGCCATACAGAATCTTGAAAAAATCTACGCCGTGGTGGGCAATGTTATTGATGCAGTCTTTATCTGTGGTACGGATTTTGGCACGCAGACCTCTCAGTTCTGCTCAGTCGACACGTATGAGGCCCTGTATGCGCCCTATTACAAAAGGGTCAATGCCTGGATTCATGAACACACCACGTGGAAAACGTTCAAGCATTCATGCGGCGCAGTTGAACCGCTTATGAGTCACTTTATTGAGTCGGGCTTTGACATTATTAATCCTGTACAGTGCTCTGCCACGGGTATGGACGCGAAGGCACTCAAGGCCCATTATGGCGACAAGTTGACGTTCTGGGGCGGTGGTGTGGATACGCAGCATGTCCTGCCATTTGGCACGCCCGATGAAGTAGAGGCTCAGGTCAAGCATCGCGTTGAGATCTTTGGTCAGCAGGGCGGTTTTGTATTCAATGCCATACATAATGTTCAGGCCAATATACCTGTAGAGAATGTGGTGGCCATGATTGAAACAATGCGCGTGTTGTAAGCATGGCTTTTAGTCAAAGTCCTGTGATGATGAAAAAATGGATGGACACATCTGAATAGAAATGTGTCTGGGTGATCAACTCTTGGAAAGGAACGAGTAAATGAGACATAAAGACGGTCTTAATTGTAAGTGGCAGAATTATCGCAGAATGACACTGTTGGTTTTGGCCATGCTGTGCCTGACTGGGGCCAGTGGCTTGGCTGCCGAGTGGGTCTCTCTGTTTGATGGCACTCTGGACCAGTGGACACACAGTGAAAAAGAAGGGACCTTTTCTGTGAAGGACAATGCGATCGTTGCCTGTGGTGAGCGGTCGCATCTTTTCTATAAGGGTGCCGGCAACAACAAGGCTGATTTTAAGAATTTCGAGTTTGAAGCCGAGGTCAAGGCCATGGCAGGGGCCAATTCCGGCATCTATTTTCACACGGCCTTTCAATCAGAGGGCTGGCCCAGTCAAGGGTTTGAGGTCCAGATCAACAATTCCCAGCTTGAACACAATGGCTACCTGGAGATGAAAAAGACCGGCAGTCTGTATGGCAAGCGCAATATCTACAAGGCCATGGCTGCGGATAATACCTGGTTTACCCTGCGGATTCTGGTGCGTGACACACGGGTTCAGATCTGGGTGGATGACATCCTTCTTGTTGATCATATGGAACCGACGTTGTCCCATGGCACCTTTGCGTTGCAGGGCCATGATCCTGGCAGTGAAGTTCATTTTCGTAACCTGCGTGTCCGACGTTTGCCGGATGGTTCCGATGCTGTGGACAAAGAAATCTTACGTCTTGGTAACGAAAACTTTCCCTTGATTGATTTTCACACACATTTAAAGGGGGGGGTGACACTGGAAGATGTGTTGGAACACACCAGACGCACGGGCATCAACCACGGCATTGCCGTGAATGGTGGCATTGGGTTCCCCATCACGGACAACGCAGGCATTGAAGCCTTTCGCAAGTCCATGGAGGGCCAGCCGGTGTACATTGGTCTGCAGGCCGAAGGCCGCGAGTGGCCTACCCTGTTCTCGGATGAAGCCATTGTGAAGTTTGATTATGTGTTTACAGACTCCATGACCATTTTCGACTTGAACGGCAAGCGTACCAGGCTTTGGATGCCGGATGAAGTGACCATCACCGACACCCAGGCCTTTATGGACCATCTTGTGGATACCATTGAGAAAATCTTTGAGTCCGAGCCCATTGACATGTATGTCAATTCCACGTTTCTGCCTGCGGTCATTGCGGCAGACTATGACACACTCTGGACCATCCCACGCATGGATCGTGTGATTGCTGCAGCGGCTCGAAATAATATTGCCATCGAGATCAACAGTCGCTACGAAATTCCCAGTGCCAAGTTTATCAAGCGGGCCAAAAAGGCCGGTGTCAAATTTACACTGGGCACCAACAATGTCAAGAGCGGCGATTTGAAGCGTTTGGAATATGCCCTCAAGATGGTCAAGGCATGTGGTTTGAAGTGGCAAGACATGTGGATGCCCAAGCCAGATGGACAAAAGCCCGTGCAGGTCAAATCAAGAGTTTCGGTGGCTGCCCCCAAACCCTATGGGCCGATTCCCACAGAACGTCAACTCCGTTGGCATGACATGGAGTATTACGGATTTCTCCATTTTACAGTCAACACCTTTACGGACAAGGAGTGGGGCTATGGAGATGAGTCACCCAAGGTTTTTGATCCCACAGACTTTGATGCCGATCAGATCGTACGCACAGCCAAAGCCGGAGGTATGAAGGGCCTGATCCTGACAGCCAAGCACCATGATGGATTTTGCCTGTGGCCGTCAAAGTATACTGAGCACAGTGTCAAGAATTCTCCCTGGAAAAATGGTCGTGGTGATGTGGTCCGCGAGATGAGCAACGCCTGCAAACGTCACGGTCTTAAATTTGGCGTGTATCTGTCACCCTGGGATCGAAATCACAAGGCGTATGGACGCCCTGGGTACATCACCTATTACCGTAATCAACTGCGTGAGCTGCTGACCCAATATGGGGACATCTTCACGGTGTGGTTTGATGGGGCCAATGGTGGCGATGGCTTCTATGGCGGGGCACGTGAAATGCGTCGCATTGACAATC
>CAZBTJ010000074.1:0-26806 GCA_964494325.1 uncultured Pirellulales bacterium | reverse complement strand
TTCGGTAACTACTTTTCGCAAAGCACCCCCTGTTGAAACAATTCTTCAGTTGGATAATCATTTTTCTGTAGACCGCTGGGTAGGACTCGAATCTGCGATCCGCTGATTTGAAATCAACCCTATATTATTGTTTTGGTGAAAAGATTTTGTGAGCGCCGAATTGATTACGCGTAACTTGCTTACCTGTCTCAGCACAATAAACAAATCCTGGCATGCTCAATCCAAGGTACTGAGTGAAAAGAGGTTTTATTTTGAATTGGAGCAAAAGCCATCGTATTGGAAAAGGGAGCTTTTCGATGAATTTAATGTGTACGGTGACTTGGAACTTGCATCCGTTTTCATTGATGGGTGTTATTCGATAAGCAGCCAATGCTTCATTCTTTCCATTTTCGGTAAGCTTTAAATCGTAACCACTGCCCTCCACCCAGTGGACGACCTCTCGCTCGAATGAGCGACCGCTGAAATAGGTGACTTTGTCTTTCGAGCCGAGTCCATTCCAACGCTCAGTGATGTTTTCCTTTACAAATGGATGCCACCTTGTGACACCACCGGGCCAAGCGATTTGCTTCCAAACCGTTTCAGCGGGAGCTGCAATCTCACTCTCCGCAAAGATTGTTTCATCGAATTTAAACATGTTTACGAGTCTCCATGTGTTCGTTTCTTTTTGGGGGCCGGTGAAAAAATGGGATGAGGGCCGAACTGATTCTTTTTAACTCTCTTTCCGGTCTCAGCGTAAAAAGCAAATCCTTTCAGAATACGCTCAAGATAGTCACTGAAGACGGGTTTCATTTTGAACTCAAGCAGAGCCCATCGTATGGGAAACGGAAGCTTTTTAATAAAGGGTACCGCTCCGCCGATCCGGAGTATGCAATGCGTTTCATTAACGGGGATTATCCGCCAGATAGCCGTACATTCGCGTTTCCCATTTTCTGTAACTCTTAGGTCATACCCGACGCCATCAATCCATGTCACAACCTCACGATCATATTCAAAACCGCTGTAATACGTCAGGTGATCATTGGAACCAACACCATCCCAACGCTCCGTGGTATGCTTTTCCATGAAAGGGTGCCAGTGTGTGAGACCTCCTGGAACCGAAATGATATCCCATGCTTTTTTTGCCGATACATCAGCTTCCTGTTCAACGTAAAATGTTTCTTCGTAATTAAACATTGTTCACCAATCTATTTCAAATTGTATTGAGCAGACAGTTCCTGCTTCTTCTCCTCAGAGAGGCCCTTAAGATACTTTTTCCAGCCAGGACAAAATCCTATATGCCACCGCCAAATGCGTCCTAATAGTGACTTTGGGTTATTGTCATAAGTTGCTCGAAACTTACAGTGGTCGCATGAACTCATCGAGATTCTCCTTTATTTCAGGTGACTTGGAATCATAGGGGGGGGTTATACTCGACTACCGGCCACTAGAAAAATAGCTGACACGATGAAGCAGAGAGCACCGAACAGTGCAACGGGGGCAAAGGTCATTGCACCACCTGTCAGACCACGCAAGACCAGGCCGATCGGCATGATCATGCTCAATGCTGCCGCCCACGATGCAACCTTTCTTGAGCGGTCCGAGAGCATGACTTTGCCGATCAGCAGGGCAAAAATCAAGTTGTACATGGCGAGTGGCTGGCCGTGGCTGTGGCCTGCTTTGAGTAAAGCCCGTGTCAAGTCAATCATGTAGTATCCCTCTTTATAGAGATCATTGTAGGTAGCTCCTAACACGGCCCCGCCTACGCTGGCCAGTATGATGCCAACAGCACCGACGATTAGATTTATTCGTCCCAATTTCATGATTTTGCCTTCTTTCTTTGTGATGCTTATGCTTTATGAGGCTATGTCTTCTCGCCAAGCGTAGGGGCTTGCCCGTAAGCGAATTTGCCTTTGAAATACGTCTGTTGAATCAGAGCTGCTTCTTCAGCCCATGCTTCAAGGCCGATCAATCTGATGCGACTCAGATTATACATCTTGGTATTATGTGGAGCCCGATCTGATCCATCGACAACTGGCATCAGGTTTTCACAAGGAAATGCAGCACACTCTGAGCAATTATGCAGCTTCTTGTCTTCCACGCATTGCTTAGTTTTACAGCCTTTGCCCCCGGTCAGCGGTTCTTCGAAACTACAACCACCTTCACTTCTGCAACCATTGCAGGCCACCTCAGAAGCATCCATCTTCAGCATCTCCGAAACTCCCTGAGCCATATCATCAGTAATATTATCTTTGTAGTAAGCACAGGCCCAACAGGCCAATCCACACGGTGCTGTCAGTTCTCTAATATCCATTTTCTTTTTCCTTTATGTCTGCGGATTAAGACGCCACAAATCCAGAGCCATAACGCTTATAGTCTTCTTCGTCCTCTTCGGTAACCGCCGGACCCGTCCATGCACTGAAAGGCACACCGGCTTTCGCCGTCGGCCCCCGCTTGTAATCCTTGCATCCCTTTTCGCTCAACAGCTCGCCTAGGGCACGAATGGTGTTTGACCCACCCTTTGCAGCAAAGACCGAAATGCTGCCACACCGTTTGATCTCCAGGCTGTTTGCAGGAAGGGATTTCATCGCTTTTGCGATAGGCTTTGCAACGCCCGAACCTGTAATGCTTCCGGCCCAGCAGGGACTTCCAACAATCAAACCATCATAATTGGCAATCATATCAGCATTAAACTTCTTAGCAGTCACCAGATCCACTTCTGATCCGGCAGATCGGATGCCATCCGCAGTAGCCGTCGCGGCTTCCAACGTGTGCCCCGTTTTCGAGTGATATAGTATCAGTACTTTCATATCCATTCCTTAACTGTCGCTTCAAATGTGGTTTTCATCTTATTTTTCCTTTTTTCTCTATCTTTTGACCATTCAGTCAAATACGTAATAAAAAAAGTCACTGTTTCAGCGAGCCCTTCATGATTTCAACCATTCCGAGCAGTTCTTTCCTATCGATCGTGGTTTTCCCCATCAATGCCAGGCCTTGCCCATAGGTTAGCATTGTTCTCGCCGCGATCACCGGATCCCGTTCCGCCGGTAGATCTCCGCGTTCAATCGCCTCTTCAAACAGAGGAACAAAAATACCGTGAATGGCTGTCAGCTGTTTGTCCATCGTTTCCGCAACCCGGTCACGGGTTACTCCAAACTCGGCAACACAATTTCCGATAAAACAACCGATCGGATTTTCCTGAGACCAAAGCTCAAAAATACGATCGATCTTTTCAAAGGGCGTCTCCCCTCTGTCAATTGCCTCTCTAAGCATGGAATGCAGATTAGCTCCATAAAGGTCGATCGCTTCGAATAGAATCTCCTCCTTGCTACCGAATGTATTGTAGAAACTCTGACGCTGAATGCCCATGTGCTTAAGAAGCTTGGTTATTCCGGAGGCTTCATAGCCATGCCGCCAAAGGAATTCCATGGCCCGGTGGAGGACTGCGTTGCGGTCAAATGATAGTGGTTTACCTTGAGTCATGGTTAAAATATAAAACAACTTGACTGATCAGTCAAGTTAAAGTCAGAATATTTTTCCACAGAATACATTCGGTTGTGGTAAGCCTTTGGCTTGTAGATGTTTGGGTGCCGGTTTTTCGTAAATCTTACACTTCTTGATTCAAAGGGGGGTCTTCAGATGCTCAATCCGAATGACGCTTCCATTTAATCCCCAAACCAAGGACCTTTGAATTCGTAATTCGCAGTTCCATCCAGTGCTAAGAATAGACACAAAGCCGACGTTCCATAAGGGGTTCAAAGTGAGACGGAGGCAGCCTGAATAAATAAAGGATAAAAAGATAATATTGCGTGAATACTGCGTGACATTAAATACGATTAAATCATTTAAGAGAATTGATAAAAGAAAGAGCCGCTGTAAGTTATTATCTCACAGCGGCTTATTTTAATGGGCGATACAGGACTCGAACCTGTGACCTCACGGGTGTGATCCGTGCGTTCTAGCCAACTGAACTAATCGCCCGTCTAAAACAGAGTGCTAGATATACGGTAGTTTTGGGGGATTGTCAAGGGTTTCGTGGGACAATTGCATGTAATCCTGCAATTGACTGGCTGTCAGCTGTCAGCTATCAGCTTTCAGCTTTCAGCACTCGGCTTTCAGCTCGGTTTGTCTTGTGCTGCGTGAACAATGCCAAATCCTAGCGTTCGTTACCGGCGCAAGCCTTTTATGAAACAGTTCCGCTGGAAGGCGGACTCAAAAAAGCTGATCGCTGATCGCTGACAGCTGAGAGCTTAAGTCAAGATGTGTTCAGTAAGCAGATTCGCCAGTTGTACGTATTGTTCTGGGGTGATCTGGTCGGGGCGGAGGTTGGGATCCATGTGGCATTTCTCAAAGAGTCCGGGCCAGTCTTTAATGGATTTGAGTTTACCCTGGGCATTTTTGGCGGAAGCCTTGATCATTTTTCGACGTTGGCCGAGGAACAGGTTGAGCGTGTCGGCCAGCAGGGGGAGGTTGAGAATTTTGTCGGTTTTGGCCTGGTCCCTAGTGTATTTGACTATAGCGGAGTCGACCTTGGGTTGGGGCCAGAAAACGGATGGCTTCAAGATCCGCACGAGTTCAATGTGGCCGGTGGCCTGGAGCAGGATGCTGAGGCTGCCATAGTGGTTCATGCCGGTGGTGGCAATCATGCGGTCGCCGACTTCTTTTTGAATGGTCACTACCATGCGGTCTATGGGGATAGGGCCTGCGATGAGGTTGATCATGACAGGCGACGCCACGGCGTAGGGCAGGTTGGCCACTAGGAGAAAGTCCTGGGTGAAGGTTTTGCGTGCCTCGGTGATAGCGTTCAGGACTTCCTGGGCCACATGGTGCTTGCCTGCCAGGATATCAGTATTAAAAAGTGTGACATTGGGAGAATCTTTGAGTTGCTCTGCTGCGATGCTTGCGACGTCAGGGTCCAGGTCCACGGCAATGACGTGCCCGGTCTGTTCTCGAATGAGTTCTGTCATGGTTCCTGTGCCGCAACCGACCTCCAGGACCACGTCCTGGTTCGTAATTTTAGCCGCGTTGACTATCAGACGAATGATGTTTTGGTCAATGAGGAAGTTTTGGCCGAGCCGTTTTTTGGGAAATATGCCCAGGGAGGTCAGGAACTGTTGGATTTGTTGCTTGGTTTGCATGGGGTTTTGGGGTGGCGTGGCTCAGGCCTGAGTTCTAATTAAGTTGTTTTTTTGCGTATTGGCCATGTTAATGGAGGTTCTTATGGCTGATTTTAGGCTGTCAGGATTGGCTCGGTTTTTTCCGGCAATGTCAAAGGCTGTGCCGTGGGCCGGACTGGTTCGGATGATGGGGATGCCAATGGTGACGTTGACTGCGTTGTCAGGGGCCACCAGTTTGATGGGGATCATGCCTTGGTCGTGGTACATGGCCACGATAGCATCGAATTCACCCCTGATTGCCCTGAGAAACAGGGTATCAGCACTGTAAGGGCCACTGCAGTCAATGCCTTGCTCTTGGGCCAGGAGTATGGCCGGGCTGATGATTCGCTGCTCTTCGTCGCCAAACTGGCCGTTTTCTCCGGCATGGGGGTTGAGTCCGGCTACGCCTATTTTGGGGGTGTCATAGCCAAAGTATTCTTTGAGTGCGGTGTTGAGCAGGTCAATGGGCTCATGCACGCAGCCAATGGTGAATTTGTGGCGCACGTCAAACAGGGCCTCGTGAATGGTGGCCAGGGCGATTTTGAGAGGGCCGCTTACAAACATCATGGCTTTGCGCGGAGATTTGCACTTGGACGCAAAGAGTTCTGTGTGGCCGGGCCATTTCACCTGGGCTAGGTGCCAGCTGGTTTTGTTGATTGGGGCAGTGACAATCCCGTCTATCAGACCTGCCTGGGCTGCATAGATGGCATCATTGCAGAAGGCATAGGATGCCTGACCGGAGACAGCGGTGGGTTCATTGATCCACGAAGGTAGGGAAAATTCGTCATATTCGGCCAAGACGACCTTGGTTCGCATGTCACGGGTAATCTTTTCGTGGGGCAGTCGGCCCCAAAAAGGTTCGATTTCAGCCCTGTCAGCGGCATAACAGAGCTGTTCATGCATGCCGAAGATGATGTACTTGGCTGCTTTGCGAATATTGGGATCAGACAGGGCCTTGACAATAATCTCAGGGCCTATGCCTGCTGGGTCTCCCATGGTGATGCCGATTACGGGCTGGTTCTTGACTGTGGTTGAGTTCGTCTGGGTCATTTATCTTAACATCCTAGAATCCGAGTTGTCTGAGTTTGTCAACAGTCAGGCCAGAAGAGTGGGGGGCTTTGTCAGAGATCATCTGGCTCAAGTACTGCTGTACTGACTTGACCACAATGTCCGCTTCCAGGTTGACGGTATCGCCTACCTTGGAAAATGCCAGTGTGGTGGCGCGGGCCGTTTCAGGGATGATGGCTGCGGAAAAACCGGTGTCATTGCGAGTTGCCACAGTCAGACTGATGCCATTCACTGCAATGGAGCCTTTGGGGACGATTTGCACAAGCAAGTCTTTTGCGGCTGTGAAGCTGATGTGAACAAAGGCCTGTTCTTGCTTCAGACTGGTAATCTTCCCGGGACCATCCACATGGCCCTGAACCATGTGGCCTCCCAGCCTTGATCCGACTTGAATCGCGCGTTCAAGGTTGACTTTTGCTGCGGGTCGGAGTGAGCCAATGTTGGTTTTGGTCAGGGTTTCCTGGCTGACGTCAAAATTGCTCACTGTGTTGTTCAACTGCGTTACGGTGAGGCACACGCCATTGATTGCCACGCTGTCGCCCAACTGCATCGTGTCTGCCAGAGTTCCGAGTTCTACGGCGAGCGCAGCGCTGTTGCCACGTCGCTGTAGGGACCGGATAGTCCCAATAGATTCAATAAGTCCTGTAAACATAAATACCTACAAAGAAGTTCTGGATTCGTAACGACTTTTACCATCCTATTAAAGTTTAAGTCATCCATGCTACGGGTCATCAGATCAAAAGTCAATTGGTTGTTCTGAATCAGTCAAGGAGGGTGTTTGTTGGTTGCCTGTTTTTCATCGCTTGTGAAGAAAAGAACAATAGCTCGTAACTAGCCGCTTCATAGTGAGATAGGAGGGTTATTAAAGGATTCTTGTGATAAAGAAATGCTTGACATGCGATTCGTGTCTGACTAAAGTATCGGGCTGTATTCCCCCTCTTAGGATCGAACTTTGAGTGGGTTAAGATTGGATAGACAATGGGTTTTAATGACCTTCACTTTAAATAGAGTCAAAAAAGGAGAATCACAGATGTCAACAAAGGTTGCTATTAATGGCTTTGGTCGCATTGGACGGGCTGTTGCAAGAATCTTATTCGAAAGAGACGGTGAATTGGAACTGGCTGCGATCAACGACCTGGCTGATCCCAAATCCCTGGCTCACCTGTTTAAGTATGACACAGTCATGAGACGCTTCAAGGGGACCGTCGAAGTCGGCGCTGATGGCCTGATCATCAATGGCAAGACTGTCAAGGTTACTGCTGTTCGCAATCCTGCTGAACTGCCTTGGGCAGAGCTGGGTGTGACCATTGCTGTTGAAGCTACAGGTATCTTTCGCGAGAAGACCAGTGCCAAGGGGGGGTACTGCGATCACATCAAGGCGGGTGCCAAGAAGGTGGTCCTGACCGTGCCTGCCAAGGACGCTATTGATGCTACAGTGGTGCTGGGTGTAAACGACGCTGCCATCACCACGGCCACTGAGAGCATTTCCAATGCCAGTTGTACCACCAACTGTTTGGCACCCGTGGCCAAGGTTTTGAATGATGCGTTCGGCATTGAAAAAGGCTTGATGGTTACGATTCACGGTTATACCAATGATCAGAATGTGTGCGATCAGATCCACAGCGATCTTCGCCGTGCTCGTGCTGCCGCTCAAAACATCATCCCCACTACCACGGGTGCAGCCAAGGCCGTGGGGCTCGTTATTCCGGCTCTGAAGGGCAAGCTGGATGGTTACGCGATGCGAGTCCCTGTGATCACAGGGAGTTGCGTGGATCTCGTGGCTGACCTCGGCAAGGAAGTGACTGTAGAAGAAGTTAATGCCGTGATCAAGGCCGCTGCAGAAGGTCCTCTCAAGGGCATTCTGGCCTACTGCGATGAGCCCATCGTGAGTAGCGATGTCATTGGTGATTCTCACTCCAGCATCTTTGACTCGCTCTGTACCATGGTCCAGGGCAAGACTGTCAAGGTCGTGAGCTGGTACGACAACGAGTGGGGTTACTCAAACAGAACCGTTGATATCATGGAAAAAGTCTCAAAGATGTAATTGTTGTTCTCAATACAAACATCTTGAGTGTTATGTACAGAAGTTTTTCAAACTTCAAGTTTTCAGTTTTCAGTAGGTAGTTTACAGCATGAAAAACACGTTTTGCTAAAAACTGCAAACCAAAAACTGTACACCACAGGGCTTTTTACAAAAGTCCTGTTATGTACTTTCGTATTGACGCCCCGCCACAATTAGGTTAACCCTGATCATGGTGGGGCGTTGATCATACAAGATATAGATCGCATTCATATTGCTCGGAATTTTGTTTATGGATCAGAAACAGCTTGAACAAACACTGGTGCTCATCAAGCCGGATGCTCTGAAGAACTCTGTCACCGGCTTCATACTGTCTCAACTGTCCGAATATCATACGGGTTCACGTTTTGCGGCGACCAAGATTGTCAATGTCAGTCGGCTTATGGCCAAAGAGCACTACATTGAACATGAAGGAAAGCCGTTCTATGACGCCCTTCAGGATTACATTACCGGTGCGTTACACTATCCTGAACACACTTGGAAACGAAGGGTCATTGCGATCGTTTACCAGGGGGTCGATGTGTTGGGCAAAATACGGCACATGGCTGGTCCCACCAATCCACACGATGCCAGGGATCAAAGACCGGGTTGCCTGCGTGCCCTGGGTACGGTTGTGCCCATCCTGGACGACGACGGTAATAAAATCGATATCCGTATGGACAATCTGATCCATGCTTCAGCGAATCACGAAGATGCTGAACGCGAAATCAAGCTCTGGTTCATTCCCCACGATATCCCGCCTTTGATGCGTGCTTATCCGACGGAGATTTGCCAAACTCACTATTACCTGAAGGACGACAAGCTCTGTAATACATACGAGCCGGAAAGTGTCTTTTTGCTGGCGCCGGGTGACGTGGTTTGGAAATCAGATCTGGACATTCTTGAAGCGAACGCCAAGGGTGAGCCTTGCCCTGATAGCTTCAACAAGGTGGCGGTGAAATATCTCATTAACCGACATCCACAAGGGTAACACGGTGACTGATAGTCGTTTTGAAACTGCATATTACTCATTTAATTTAGGTTAGATTATGGCAAAAAAAACAATTGCTGACATTGATTTTAAAGGTCAGAAAGTCCTGATGCGTTGCGATTTTAATGTGCCTCTGGACGCGGAGTGCAATATTACCAGCGATAACCGTATTGTGATGGCGATGCCCAGTGTCAAGGCCATCCTGGATGGCGGCGGGGCATTGATCCTGATGAGTCATCTGGGACGTCCCAGGGGGCAGGTCAATGAGACAATGTCTCTGGCCCCTGTGGCCAAGCGATTGTCTGAACTGCTGGGACTTGATGTGGCATTTGCCAAGGACTGCATTGGTGACGAGACCAAAGCTATGGCAGCTGCCCTGACCGCTGGCCAGGTTCTTTTACTCGAAAATCTGCGTTTTTATCCACAGGAAACCATCAAGGACAAGGTGGCCAAGGAAGACGCTCAGTTGCGTCAGGCCAAGGATGCCTTTGCCAAAGAGTTAGCCAGCATGGCGGACATCTATGTGTGCGATGCCTTTGGTACAGCACACAGGGACAATGCGTCGATGTATACAGTGCCTTATATGATGACGGGCAAGCCACGTGTGGTGGGTTTCCTGATTGAAAAGGAGCTTAAGTTCCTGGGGGACACGCTCAAAAAACCAGAGCGTCCATTCGTGGCCATTTTAGGCGGTGCCAAAGTCTCTGACAAGATTGGCGTGATCGAGAACCTGCTTGACAAGGTCGATAGCATTGTGATCGGTGGGGCCATGGCCTATACCTTTTTTAAGGCCCAGGGCAAGGAGATCGGTGACAGCCTCTGTGAAAACGATTTTCTGGACAAGGCCGCGCAGCTCCTGACCGATGCCAAGGAGGCTGGGTGTGAGGTGGTTTTACCGACGGACTCTGTGGTGGCTAAAAAACTGGAAGAGAATGCAGAAAACAAGGTTGTGGGAGACGACATCGAAGCTGGCTGGAAAGGACTGGACATTGGTCCGGATAGCCAAACACTCTTTGCCGATAAGCTTAGCGGGGCCAAGACAGTGGTTTGGAATGGTCCCATGGGTGTCTTTGAGATGGCGCCTTTTGATGCCGGAACCAAAGCGGTGGCATTGGCCGTGGCCAAAGCCACGACCCAGGGCGCACGCAGTATCATTGGCGGTGGTGACAGCGCCAGTGCCATCAAGAAAATGGGACTCGCAGATCAGGTGAGTCATATCTCCACAGGTGGCGGCGCCTCTCTCGAGCTGCTGGAAGGCAAGTCCTTCAAGTGCCTGGAACTGTTGGACGAAAAGGAATAGTATTTTGCGATTGCCCGACCCTGGGACAATTCAAATTGCACCGTCTGTTTTAAGTGCAGATTTCGCCAGGCTCGCCGATGAGATCCAAGTGATCAAATCGGCGGGTCTGTGCATCGTTCACCTTGACGTGATGGACGGTCATTTTGTACCCAACATCACCATGGGTCCGCCTGTGGTCAAGGGGCTTCGTGCCTGTACGGATTTGGTGCTGGATTGTCACCTTATGATCTCAGACCCCGAACAATATGTGGAAGCCTTTGCCAAGGCCGGGGCCGACCATATTTGCATTCACATTGAGACTACAGACAAGCCTGAACAGTTGATTGAGATCATTCATGACCTTGGCTGCACCGCAGGGGTGACACTTAATCCTGAAACACCGGTCAGTGCGATAAAAAGGGTGGCCCGTTTGTGTGAAATGGTTCTTGTAATGACCGTGCATCCGGGATTTGGCGGTCAGTCTTTTTTGAGGGACGCCGCTCAAAAAATTGCAGACATACGGCAACTTGTGGGGACTGATATTCGCATTGAAGTGGATGGCGGCATTGACGCGACCACTGCCCGTGAGGTGATAGAGCTGGGTGCAGATACCCTGGTGGCGGGCAACGCCATATTCGGCCAAAAAGACAGATTGTCTGCGATTCAAGCCATCCGGAATGCGTTCGCGTAATTTGACTGGCACCTCATTTTGGGTTCCAGTATAATCATTTTAGCTAAATAGACTTATAAAGCTAACGACCCCCGACAGAAAAAATCGGGGTTTTTAAATATTGGGAGTCATTGATGGCCAAAAAACCTAAATCCACCTGGAATGGGTTTTCATTAAAACCCCGGCGTGAAATGCCGGACGGCCTGTGGATGCGCTGCGGCAAGTGCGAGCACATGCTGTATAAAAACTCCGTGGAAAAAAATCTCAACGTGTGCCCTGAATGCGGACAGCACTTTCGCATTGATGCACGCACACGTGTCCAATACCTCGTTGATGAAGGCTCATTTCAGGAACGGCTCGAAGATTTGACCAGTACGGACCCCTTGGACTTTCAGTTTCGAGGCACCACGTATAAGACGCGAATGAAGGCTGACCAGGATAATTCTGGTGTAAAAGAGGCCTTACTGGTTGGTAAAGGATTTATCAAGGGCCGGGGTGTGGTTTTGGCTGTCATGGAAACCAAGTTTCTGATGGGTTCCATGGGGGCCGTTGTGGGCGAGAAGTTCTGTGTCGCTGTAGATGTGGCCTTGGCAGAAAAGCTGCCCTTAATTGCCGTGTGTGCCTCAGGGGGCGCTCGTATGCATGAAGGCGTGGTGTCCCTGGGTCAAATGGCGAAAACTTCTGCTGCCATCGCGAGACTTGACGATATGGGGGGCTTGTTTATTACAGTCCTGACCGATCCCACAGCCGGTGGTGTCACAGCCAGTTTTGCCATGCTGGGTGACGTGACACTGGCTGAACCGGGTGCCATGATTGCCTTTGCAGGACGACGCACGATCGAGGAAACCATCCGGGTTGACTTACCAGAAGGTTTTCAAACGTCAGAATTCCTCCTGGAACATGGGTTTGTCGACATGATCGTGGCACGCAAAGAACTTCGCAGCGAAATTGCCCGATTGATCGACTATTGCGGCTCAAAGCATTAGCCCCTAACCCCTAACTCCTAACAGGACTTTTGCAAAAAGCCCTGTGGTGTATAGTTTTTAGTTTTTAGTAAAACGCGTTCTTTATGCTGTAAACTGCCTACTTAAAACTGAAAACTTGAAGTTTGCAAAACTTCAATCCTAATTTAGATCGTGTCCGCGAATTGTCTGATCAGGCTTTCGCTTTCTTCCCAACCCATACACTTGTCCGTGACAGAGATGCCATATTGAAGCTTGGCCGGGTCTGAGAGTTTTTGATTGCCTGCTCCCAGGAAGCTCTCGAGCATAATCCCAGAGATGAGTGTACTGCCCGTTTTGATCTGCTGGGCCACGTCCGTGGCCACTTTGGCTTGAAGCGTATGATTTTTGCAGGAATTGGCGTGACTGCAGTCAATGATCAGGCCAGTATGCACACCGGCCTTTTGGAGTAAGACTTCTGCGAAGGCCACATACTCAGCACCGTAGTTTGGGCCGTGGGTGCCCCCTCGCAACACAAGATGGCCAAAGGGATTGCCCGCTGTCACGGCCACCACAACCTGCCCGTTTCCGGCAATTCCCATAAACGCATGACCACTGGAGGCGGCATTCACCGCAGCGATGGCCGCGTCCAGACGACCTTCTGTGGAGTTCTTGAAACCCACGGGCATGGACAAACCACTGGCCATCTGTCTATGAATTTGTGATTCCGTTGTGCGAGCACCCACCGAAGCCCAGGAGATCAGGTCGGCAATATATTGAGGTACAATGGGGTCGAGGAATTCGGTGGCCAGGCCCAGGCCTCGGTCACTGATATCGAGGAGCAGTTGCCGAGCCTGTTTCAATCCCGGTTCAATCTTGCCGGAGTCGTCCATATAGGGATCATAGATCATTCCTTTCCAGCCAAGCGTTGTGCGAGGTTTTTCAAAATAGGCGCGCATGATCAGCTGAATCTTGTCTTGGACTTGAGGTTGCAGGGTGGCCAATTTATCGGCATATTCCATCGTTGCCTTGGTATCATGCAGGGAGCACGGTCCCGTGATGACCAGGCGACGTGTATCTTTATTGGCCAGGATCTCCTTCACTGTCTTGCGTGACTGAGCAACCACAGAGCTGATTTTGTCTGTGGCAGGCAGTAGTGTTTTTAGATCGTTAGGTGAGATCAGCGGCTCAAATTCAATAATATTAAGGTTTTCTGTACGTTCCATGAAACACTCCGAATTCGATCAATCATTCATTAAAACCATCCAGTCTAGCAATTCCAGTCAGATCAAACAACGCTTTTTTGCTGAATAACATGACAGGGTCCTAGCCAAATGTCTGGGAAGGGGGGCAGTGGGTATCCTCATTATGCCAGGGCGAGACAGGATCAATACTCTGCCACATCCGGCACGACGCGATCTGCGGACG
This sequence comes from uncultured Pirellulales bacterium, assembly GCA_964494325.1. Taxonomy (GTDB): domain Bacteria; phylum Planctomycetota; class Phycisphaerae; order Sedimentisphaerales; family Anaerobacaceae; genus JAIPFM01. The sequence continues at coordinate 13,241 of CAZBTJ010000074.1, read as the reverse complement.
TGATTTCTAATCAATAAAAATCAGCATAATGCAAAATAGTTGAACACGCCAATTAAACCCGGCGTAATTTAGATCAAGTATTTGCCTAGGATGCAATTTGATGAAGGTCACCAATGAGGGTGACGGCGTGGTTGAAGATATCGTTCTCACCAGCAATGTACCGGCGAATGTTAATGTTGATAGTATTGCCAATAATGGACGTCGAGTTGGCAATCAGGTGATTTGGAGCAACCTGGGCACCTTGAAACCCAATCAAACCGTGACCACAAGCAACACAATCACGTTCAACCCGCTTGCCAAACTCAGCCCCAAGCAAGTTGCCTCTTGGGAACTAAGGATAAAAGCCGCCAAGGTGGGTGATGTGCGTTTCCGAATCAAACTCGAAAGCGATCAGATGAAACGTTCAGTGGATGAAACAGAGGCCACCACATTCTATAGATAATGAACCCATGCAGTCCAGGTTGCGCATGTGATAAAAGCAGGCGGTCAGGTAAAACAGGCCGCCTGCTTATTTACATTGTGCCTGTTTCACTATAGAGGCCCCAATTGCCGTCCTGTAATTGGGCGTTGACCATTGTCTTGACCCAATGCCCAGCGATTGACGGGTTCTGATTTCCAAAATGCAGTAAGATGGCTATTCTCTCGGCATACCAAAGAGACCATTGGGTCGTTCTGGCGACAACTGGTTTCATGATCCACAACCCTTTCGAGTTTCTAAGCGCACATACAGTTGATCAGCTCTTCAACGTTCACAGTAGCTATGCCAGAATGAATATCAGACATGGCATAGGGAATTACCAGTTCTCCGTTGTGAATGATCGCACCGCAGGAATACACCACATTGGGAACATATCCTTCACGTTCGTCTTCATTGGGGACGAGCAGCGGTTCCTCTAACTGGGCGATGATCCTTGAAGGCTGTTCAAGCTCAAGCAGTATGGCGCCAATGCAGTATTGACGCATGGGACCTACACCATGGGTGAGAACCAGCCAACCCTTATCGGTTTCAAGGGGGGAACCACAGTTGCCGATTTGGATAAATTCCCAAGGAAACTTGGGCTCCTGAATGATTTTGGAGGTCTGCCAAAAATGGAGGTTATCTGAGAACATGATGTGATTCTTTTCACCATCCTGGCGTGAGAGCATGGCGTAGCGACCATTGATCCTACGGGGGAAAAGGGCCATACCCTTGTTTTGAATGGCATCGCCATTGAGCGTTAAGATATTGAATGTGACGAAATCCGTTGTTTCAATTAACTGCGGTAAAATCGTTACACCGTTATAGGCGGTATAGGTCGCATAATAGGTGAATTTGCCGTTTTCGTCATAAAATTGCACAAAACGGGCATCTTCTATGCCCCTACTTTCATTCTTTGACACAGGAAAGATCACCCGTTCGGATATGTGGTGATCAGGATGGAAGCAGACTTCGTAATTTGAATCCACAAGCCAGCATATGATCTCAAACGTGCTGTTTTGGAATGTTTCAGAAAATTGGGGTTTGGTTCGAAGCTTTCCAATGATGGCCATTAATTCCGTGTGGCCAAAATCTTCAGCCATCTGGCTGAACACGTAAGCGGTGATTTCATTGTCTACCCCCATTTCGTTGAGCTTACGCATGCAAAGACTGCGTTTGTAAATACGGTCTGACAGGAGAATCGGCGTCTCCACAAACTTGCTGATTGTGTCTAAATGGAACGTATTGCACGGGTCGAACACACCGCTTCTAAAGACAATGGATGAAATGTGACCTTCGCCAGTGGCTCGCAGGCTCATCACAAAGCGCAAACTGCCTTTGTCCAGATGTCTTTGATCCGGATGGGGCACAATGGACGGGTTAAAAAGTGCAGCTGATTCAATGGCATACTCTTTTGTAAAATACGCACCGACCAGAGTACGCTGAACATCACTGAATGTTGTATCTTGCGGGAGATAATCCTTCACATGGTTTAGGTGGCGTTCAAAAATGTGCTGGATGTTCTCGTGCCGTCCGGAAAAATTTGTCATGATCTGAGCCATTAATTTTGTGGCCGCCGTATCAGACAGGCTTAGGACACGCTGGATGATTCTGTGGATACGAACCCTGTCACCAGGCATATGAAGACAGGTGATGACGCGTGACGTATCTCCCACGATCTTTATTGCTTTCCTTTTTACTCTCAGCTTCTGACGCTTTTTTGAGTGCATATCATGATATCCCTGTTGTCAATTACTGTTTGGCGTGCTGCGTAGAACGTCTATTGATGACAGATCGTCACGCCGGTCATTATTCACGATTCATGCCTGGCCTGCTGCCACGCGGCAATGGTTTTCTAAAGCGGATCTCTGGGAACCGATAAGCAGAGATCGATCAGCTCATCGATTACAGCCGTACCAGCACACATGACCGAATCTGCACCGCCCCAGTATATTTTCACAGTCCCATCGTCTTCAGGCACAGCGCCGCACGTAAAAACCACATTGGGCACATAGCCAGTGACCTCCCAGGGGTCTTCAGGCTGTAATATCCATTGATCAGAAACACCAAGAATGTTTGCCGGATCAGCAAGATCGTGCAGGGCCACGCCAAGTCGATACACGGTGCCTGACATGGTCTTGAACACCCCATGGTAAATATGGAGCCAACCCCTGTCCGTTCTAAAGGGCGTGGCACCCGGGCCGATCTTCATCTCATCCCAGTGATAGGCCACTGGCTTCATAATCACGTGGGAATCGCCCCAGTACACAAGGTCAGGAGAATAGGACATCCAGATCGACCAGGGTGATATTTCAGAATGCGGCCGATCCAGACGCACGTATCGATCGCCGAACTTTTCAGGAAAAATCACCACATTGCGCAGATCGGCCTGGGTGATCATCGCAATACGTTCGACGGTTTCAAAATCATGGGTACGTGCCAGGCCGATGCGCACGCCGTGCCGAGAATACGCACTGTAGGTTAGAAGATACTCGTTTTCGACCCGGGAAATTCTCACATCTTCAACACCAAAGGCTTCATATTCACCAAAAAACCTGTCTGTGGATGGGACGAGAAAGGGTTTGGGATGGACGATAAATGAGAATCCATCCTGGCTGTCTGCTCTGCCAATAATGGAACGTCCATTTGGCAAATGCGATCTGAACAGCATAATGTACTGGCCGTTGTGTTTGACCATGCCTGCATTATGCACAGTGGCAACTGAGTACGGCACATCCTGGCGGGTCAGTATGGGATTATGCTTAAAACGTGTGACAATTGGATGATGTTTTTTCATCGCCGGTGGTCCCCCAAAATCATCTCATACACTTTGATATATTCATCAACCATACGGTCGACTGTGAAATGTTCTTCAACATGACGACGACAGGCTGCGCGGTCAACCTCTTTGATATGTGCCACCCTCTCGATAGCTTCGTCCACACTGTTGACCAGGAAGCCATTTTTTCCGTTTTCGATCAGTTCAGGCATGCTGCCCCTGTCAAAGGCAATCACAGGCGTACCGCAGGCCATGGATTCGATCACAGACAGACCAAAGGGTTCATCAAACTGTATTGGATGCAGCAGGGCGCAAGCCTGTCCGAGCAACTGTTTGCGTTCAATGGGCCCCACACTGCCCACATACGTCACCTGATCGTTGTCTAGGTGAGGCGCGACATATTGGTCATAGTAAGTCTGGTCCTGGATGATACCAGCCAGTATCAACTTTTTGTGGCAGGCTTTGGCGATTTCAATGGCTTCGCGCGCACCCTTGTCGTTGTGAATGCGTCCGAAAAATATCAGGGTATCCTTGGGCTGGAGCTGGAAATCAAACTGCCGGATATCAAGACCGTGATGAATGGTTTTGATGTACTCAAGATCTGGCGATCGATCCGCATCGCTGATGGACACATAGAAGCCTCTATCGTTGTATTTTTTGAATACTGGCAAAATGCCAGGCGATGAAAAGCCGTGGATCGTGGTCACCACAGGGGTGGTGGTCAGGTGAGTATAGGTCAGCGGCAGAAAATCAAACTGATTATGGATGATGTCATAGCCTTCAGCCTGTTCAAAAAGTTCTGAAATGTGCAGACATTCCCACACCTTGGGTATAAGAGAGCCGTCCTCCTCATACCCCCGTGGGCAAACGGCACGCAATGTACCGCTGGTTTGAGAGTCTGCCGTGGCAAACAGGGTAACCTCGTGGCCTCGTGATACTAGGCCCTCAGTTAGAAGGGAGGCCACCGCTTCCCAGGGACCATAATGGCGTGGCGGTGTACGCCAGGCAATGGGCGAGAGCATTGCAATTTGCATAATGAATCCTTTGGTGACAGGGCTTTTGCAGGAAACCCTGTGGTGTTCAGTTTTCAGTAGGCAGTATTCAGAAAAAGCGTATTATGTCATCTGAAAACTGCATACTTGAAGTTTGCAGAACTTCAAGTAGCAACCGATTTATGGACAGATTGGCTGTTTTAGAACCTCATCAGCATTGAGTTTTTGCAGCGTCATGAGTGAAAGCAGCCAGGCAAGAGAGGATTCGGCCCCTTCATTTTGATTGATGCCGTCGGCCATCAATCCATCTCGACAGCCGCCCGTTTTGGCATCATAGAGCGGCAGGTTAAGGTCATTGTGTCCAAGATACCAGTTGAAACACATCACAGCATTATCATACCACGAATGATCGCGCGTGATATTAAAGGCTTCCACACAGGCCTCGATCATGGCATTGGCTTCAATGGGCTGCTGGTCGAAACGGGCCCTGGCACTGCCTCGTTCATACCATCCGTTACACCCGATGGGCACAAAGTGACCCTCCAGGGTTTGAATGGCCATAAGCCACTTGAGGCTACGCAATCCCATCTCTGTCATATCGTCGCGTTTCATCTGGTGACCAGACAGCAATAGAGCATGGGGCAGCTTGCCGTTGGCATAGCTCAATCCGCTTTCAAGCCAAGGCCATTCGTCTGTCGCATGAGTGCTAAATATGCCAAAAAGGCGGTTCGCATGGTTGTCTTTAATTCTGCGTACATCACTATCGCCGGAAAATCTATCCAGGTAGGCATACATTCCCACCAGAGAGAAGGCAATGGCCCGAGGAGATTTGAAGGTCTCAATCCCACGCAGTGCCTTGTTGAAAAGAGTCGCACTCATGGCCAGATGACCGGGGTTTTTCAGAAACGCCACGGCTTTACCCAGGCTCCAGAGGGCCCTGCCATGGGAATCCTCAGACCCAATCTCTTCGGTCCACTGGCGTGCATAGGTCATGAAATTTCGAAAGCGACTCTTTTTCTCATTGTAGGCATAGAGTAGAAATCGAAGGTAATGGCCACAGAAATAATCAAGGCCCAGACCATTGGTCGGCAAGTACTTTTGACCCATAGAAACAACGAGTAGCGCTCTGGCATTGTCATCGGTGCAATAGCCATGGGCGCAATTCGGAATGGTGTAATTGGCATGTTGCAAGATACCGGTATCATCCGTAAAGGCCTTCATGTGATCCAACTTGATCTCTGGAAGCTCAAAATGTGTAATGGCCTTGATGTTTTCGACATAGGAATATCTGGGACGAGGGCTGCAAGTGCGGCTCAGTTGAACCTCTTTAAAGACCTGCAGATAGTTTCTCGATACCTCTTTCCACGTGGCATTGCGCGTAAATAGATAGGCTTTTTTACGCATCGCGTGTCGGTCTACATCATTGTCCAGGAGATGATTGATTTGTTTTGCCATGGCGTCCGGATTGTTGAAGGGGACCAGTTGGCCTCGGCCCTCGGCAAGCATTTCCGTGGCGTACCAGTATGGCGTTGAAACAATGGCTTTGCCTGTACCCATGGCATAGGCTAGGGTGCCGGAAGTAATCTGGGCTTCTTCAAGATACGGTGTTAAGTAGATGTCGGCAATGCCAAGGAATTCACACAGCTCTTCGAGTTCAACAAACCGATTTTGAAAGGTCACATGTTTGCTGATTCCAAGTTTTCGTGCCAGCTGCTGAAGCATAAGACGGTAGGCATCCCCATCCCATTTCAAGATATGCGGATGGGTGGCACCCAGGATGATATAGGCGACATCTGGATGTTTTTTGACGATTGCCGGAAGCGCCTGCAATGCCTGTTCAATCCCTTTGTTCGGGGAAAGTAAACCAAACGTCAACAAAACCTTCTTGCCCTCCATGCCGAACTTGTCTTTATTGAAGCTGGAATCAATAAAGGGCATATCCGGAATACCGTGATGAATAAAGACTATTTTTCCCTCAGGTATACCATAGATGTTCTGGAGGAATTCAACGGCCTTATGGCTCATGACCACCAGTTTGTCAGACAGCCTTGCGAGTTGTCGCATGACAGCGCGATGTTCCGGTGAGGGGTCCTTCAACACGGTGTGCAGGGTTGTCACAACCGGCATACTCAGATCACCGAGCAGTTTCAGTAAATGGCTGCCAGCCGGACCGCCAAATAGACCATATTCATGTTGCACACAGACAATGTCTGTCTGTCTGATGTTGAGAAATTGAGCAGCCACGCCATAATCAGTCAATTTGTTCTGGTTGATTTCAAAATGTACTTGATTTGGATAGAGATACCCCTCAGGTTTATCATTCATGGCCACTGCAAAGCAGTTTATATCAGGCGCTTCAGCTGAGAGCCCTTCAACCAGATCTGAGGTGAAGGTGGCAATACCGCACTGACGGGGCAAGTAATTGCCGATAATGGCAACCGAGTTGATGCCGTCATAATATTTTATAACTGATGTCATGACCTATGCCTTTAGTTGTATTTAGAGCACCTAGAAAAATGAATCTACATTCGAATCGCTTATTTTGCCTCTGGACGGTGTCAAGCTGTATCGGCCATCCTCGGATGGCCTGCTTCGCCTCCCTTGCCAGAGTCAAAAACGCAGATTCTCGGTGCGACGATCATTTTGTTAGGGGCTCTTATTGTCAGGTTGGCAACACGGGCTGCAGCATCTTGTCTTTTTTTATCTTTCGTTTTTCCTTGACTGTCTGCTTCCCTTTTTTCTGCCCTTCGCGTTTGCCTCTGTCCTTTTTGCCCTTATCTCCCATGTCGAATCCTTTCATTGAGCGATTTATTACTTATTATTGGTGGCCGGTTTTATGATTGGCTCTTCAGAATTGACTATGCCTTTCAGGAGCGCATTCGTAATTATTGAGGCAAATTTTCCTCTGGGACGAATGACTTCAAACATGGACTCCATGTATAGACACTCCAAATAAAACGGCTTCTGAGATTGTTGACGAAGCCATCCTATACGGTAAGTCGATCGGGCTCTATGGGGTATAACCCTACCTGGTTGAGTGCCTGCAAGCGAGCCATGCCATAGGCATATTGAAAGGTTCCTGGCAAGAATCCTATGGCTGTCTCTTCCCCTGGCCACAACACAATCCATGCTCCCAAGGTAGGGTAATACCCCATAGACAAAACTGATTACGCCAGCTTAGCATGTCCACAATAATAAATCCAAAACCAAATGAAAAGTCTCAACTGATCACCGAGTTAAGAAGTCAAAATTTTGACAGGCACACAAGAGGCTGCGCGGTGAGATGCGTTATAAATTGCCTGATTGACAACTGCTCGGTGAATTGGTCAGTGCTTCAGCCTATTCCAAAGTCGCTGGCGCTGAAATGGAACCAAATGTTGCGTTACTTTTGAGGTGATGGTATAAAGGATGATCGCTTATGCGAGACCAATATTAAACCTCGACTGAGTCAAGAGGCTGGAATGAATATTTTGCTTGTAAATCCGGAAGTCCCCAACACCTTCTGGAGTCTGAAATACGCCTTGAATTTCGTCTCCAAAAAGGCCCTGCTTCCACCGCTCGGGTTGTTGACTGTGGCAGCTATGCTGCCTGATATGTGGGACAAAAGGCTGATTGACATGAACACCACAACCCTGAGGAACCGGGATTTGAGGTGGGCGGATCTGGTATTCCTGACAGGCATGGCCATTCAGAGAAAGTCCGTCGATCATGTGATTGAACGATGTAAGCACCTGAACGTAACAATCGTGGCAGGCGGTCCTCTATTTACGGCCTTTCCTGAAGCGTATTTGAACATTGATCATCTTGTTCTAAAAGAAGCCGAGATCACACTGCCCATTTTTCTCAAAGACCTGGCAAAAGGGTCTCCCGGACCCTATTATACCACGCGTGAAAGACCTGATCTGTCGCAAAGCCCGATTCCGAAATGGGATTTGATCAATATGAAGAAATATGCCCTGATGGGCATTCAATACTCGCGGGGATGTCCGTTCAGTTGCGATTTCTGTGATGTCACAAGACTCTTTGGACATGCATTGCGCACCAAAACAAAAGAACAGATTATTGCGGAACTCGACAGCCTTTATCTGGCGGGTTGGCGCGGGGAGTTGTTTTTTGTGGACGACAATTTCATAGGCAAGAAGCCCGCTTTGAAAAGAGACCTGCTCCCTGCCATGATTCAGTGGATGGCCAAGAGACATCATCCCTTCAGGTTTAATACCCAGGCATCCATCAATCTGGCTGATGACGAGGAACTTATGGCATTGATGGTGCAGGCAGGCTTTGATTGTGTGTTTGTTGGTATTGAATCGCCTGACGAGATCAATCTGACCGAATGCCACAAGACACAAAACACGAACCGTAATATTGTGGGATCGATCCAGAAGATGCAGCAATTTGGTCTGGAGGTCCAGGCGGGCTTTATTGTCGGATTTGACAATGATAAGCCCGGTGTATTCGACCGAATGATCAGCCTGATCCAGGACGGTGGCGTGGTCACGGCCATGATCGGCCTGCTCAATGCCCCGCGGGGCACAGGCCTCTATAAGAGGATGCTGAGTGAGAACCGATTGACAAAACCACCCACCGGAGACAACATGGACTGCTCCATGAATTTTATCCCCAGGATGGATATGCACGAACTCATGGGCGGCTACCAGAAGGTGCTCAACACGATCTATTCCCAGAAATACCACTGCCAGCGTATCAAAACATTCCTCGAGAATTATAACTTCGACAACACCCTGCCGGTCAAGCTTCGGTATTCAGGCATTCAGGCCTTTTTCAAGGCCATGTGGCGAATCGGCATTGTTGAGAAGGGACAAATCGAGTATTGGAAGCTGCTCTTCTGGTCCTTCAAACATCCGCAAACCCTGCCCTTGGCTGTGCGCTATTCCATCTACGGCTATCATTTTCGCAGGATGCTGAAAAGCATGGAACCACAGATGAATGAACTGGCATTGACCCGTCCAACCCTTGGAGGGACTCGAAATCCGAGGTAGCCCACATGCCATTTTCAGACCTTTCGAAAATGATAACCATAAATTGCCAGGATGCGTCGTTCATTTAGCTCAAGCAAATTGTCCCAAGGAGGTATCTCATGTTTGCATTTGATTTTGATTTTAATCTAACGGCAATGGTGGGAATCACGGCAAAAGTGGTCATCATTATTGCCATCGGTATTGCACTCAATATTATTCAGAAGAAGATCATTCCAAGGGCGATAATAGCGGGTATCCCGAAGGTCCGGGAAGAATCACGGGATCAGTTGGCCACGCGCACCAAAACAATGGCTTTCCTCATTATAAAAGTTGTCTCGGCTATTATTTGGGTCATTGTTTTTGTGATGGTTCTGGGTGAGATTGTCGATATTACACCCTTGCTGGCGACACTTGGTGTGGCCAGTCTGGGCCTTGGCTTTGCTATTCAAAACCTCATTCGCGACTATCTTCAGGGCTTCTTCATCGTCATGGAGGACTGGTACCGGATTGGTGATTGGGTGACCATTGCGGGCATGGAAGGCGAAGTTGAGAAAGTGAGTCCAAGACGCACAGTTTTACGAGAAATAAATGGCACAATGCATGTCATCCCCCATAGTCAGATACAGTGTGCCAGTAATCAGACGAGAGACTGGGCAAGGATAAATCTACATGTGATGGTGGCTTATAAAGAGAATATCAGCCATGTCTACCAAGTTCTGAACGGGGTATGCCAGGAACTGAAAGATGACCCCGATTTCGGAACGAACTTGACAACAACTCCGTCTGCGATGCGTGTTAGCGATCTTGGTGCCCATGGCGTCGACATTTGTATTCGGGGCTATACAAAACCTGGAGAACAATGGGGGCTGACCGGAGAATTACGCAAGCGCATCAAGAATCGTTTTGACCAGGAAGGTATCGAGATTCCCTGGCCTCACACCAAAGTCTATTTTGGAAACACACCACAAATTGGTGCAGATACCGTTAGCTGAACCGGATCTTCAGCTTGACTTATACTGGAACCCATTTCAAAACTCGTCATCTGCTGTATTGGAGCCAACCGTAGACAATGCTTAATACAAAGCTGTAGGCTATAAGCACATAGAACCATTTCCCGGAAAACTTGGACGTTCGTATCGGGGCCAGATTAAATACCACCGATCCCATCAATAGGGCATAAAGAATCATTGAAAAAATGGACGGATCAATAAAGCCTTCCAGTAAGAACACAAAGGCAAGAATGATGACATTGTTGTCTAATGCCAGCCCCATATAGGTTTTGTTGTCAATCAAACCGAATATATTAAAATAGCTTAATCGTATAACGCTGGCGGCAACCATCAGGAATGCGCCTGGCAAGAACCAGGGATTGAATTTGCCATAGCTTAGGAGAAAAATCGCTGGGAATACGCCAAAACTGACCACATCTATCAGTGAATCAAGCTGGGCCCCGAAGGCTCGTTGGTGATCTGTTCGCCCCTTCATGTGGCGGGCAATGATTCCGTCTGCCCAGTCAAATACAACGGCCCATAAGATGCCAATGATCGCCACAGGGAACTGGCCCAAGATGGCGTAGAAAATACCAAGCACGGCACACAGCAGGCCTGCAAGCGAACAGATGTTGGGAAGATTCCCGGCAAAAGAAAGCATGCTGGGTTGATGGGGTGGTTGAGGCTTGGAAATTGACATGGTTGTTATGCCTCTCCCCTTTTATAGTTCAAGACATCGATCAATGCGGCAACTAATGCACAGTTCTCTACTTCTGTACGGCTGGCGATCCGTAGATAGCGATCAGACTCCGGTTGAGTTTTTCCCGCACAGTCCTTGATGTACATATTATGTTTAACAAAGAGCTGTTGAGAAATCTGGGGAGCATTTGGCACATCATCGGGCAGGCGACAGAAAACAAAATTTGCATCCGGTTTGAATACAGTCAACCCATCAATACCACAAAGCTTGTGGTACAGGTTGTCTCTGTCAGTTCGAACTTGTCTACAGCTTTCAGTAAATTCCCGTCGGTAACTGGGCAGGAGACGTAGAAACTCTTCTGCAAATCCGTTTATATTCCAGATGTGTACGCCGTTTCTTACTGCGTCGGCAAAACGAGCATTATGAGTCAGCATATAACCGATTCTCAGTCCACAGATACCATAGGCTTTGCTCATGCTTTTGAATATGGCCATATTGGGATAATTTGCGATGTCTTGTTCCAAGCTTATTTGATCTGGGTTTTCAGCAAAATCCAAAAAGGACTCGTCAATAATCAGCATGCAGTCTTGAGTTTCAAGTTGTTTCGCAAGCCGAATGAGATCGGGTTTGGGAACTAACAGTGATGTTGGATTGTTGGGCGACACGACCACCGCGACATCCGCTTTCACTCTGATGGCCTCTGCCGCAAATTTGTCGACATCCAACCGGAAAGAGGGAAACTCCAGCGGGAATTCTACGACTGCTCCTGATGGAGCCGCATTGGCATATTCATTGAAAGAAGGGACGGGAACGATGAGCTTGCTCGATAGTTGACCGGATACTATTTTTATTAATTCAGCCGCTCCGTTTCCTACCACGATTCTTTCTGACGGTTGGTTAATGATCTTACTGACAAGCCCGGCAAGGGCATCTTGTGCCACTGGATAATTCAGAACAAGGTCGTGAATTTGGTCTTTGAATTTGGTAAAAACAGCCTCTGGAGGGAAATAGAGGTTGTATAGATAGGCATGATCTGTGAAGTCATACCGATAGTACCCTCCATGTTGGCCTGAAATGAAATCGTATTTATCAGATTGTGCCTGGTCGTTATTTGGAGCCATTCAAGGCTCCTATTCTTTCCCAGAGAGAGTTTGACGCATTGAGCAACACATCGCTTTGTGTCGGAGCATACTCTTGTATATCCTCATACTCGTCTTCTAGGAATAACTTCTCCGCCTCGTCCAGATCTTCAACCGTATCAATTTCATACCACGGTTTACTGTCAAAAGAGACAAATTCTAAAGAGAGGCTGCCATCAGCAATCATTTCCGCAAATACGGTTTCGTAATAGTCATTAACTTTGCCGTCTAAAATACGCTTCTCTAATACGTTTACAACGCGGCGCCACGAGGCCCGTGAAAGGCTGTAAATATTAACCGTCTTGTACTTGATCTCACCCAAACAGTCTGCGTTGCCTGCAAAAAAGGCTTTAACCTGTTGAGATTTGTCAATGGTCACATAGGTTCCATTCATCCAGGTTTTCATCTTGGCCGCTGCTATTCTGTCAGGCCGCCGCATGTCAGCCAGGAGTGTTCCGTCAAATACGAGGTCGCTTTCCAGTAGCAGAAATGGCTCATTGATCACTTTACGTGCCATCCAGAGAGAGTAGATATTGTTAGTCGTTTTGTATAACGGACTGAAAATATATTCGATTTTTATGTCCCCGACCTGATTTCCCAGAAAATGTCTGATATGGTTTTCCAGATGACCTGTGACCACGACCAGCCGCGTGAAACCCTGCTGATTCAAATTAGAGATCAGCCGTTCAAGTATCGAGACGCCATTCACCATCGTGAGACATTTTGGAGCCTTTTGCGTTAATGGAAAAAGGCGGCTGCCTGTTCCGGCGGCAAGCAGCAATGCCGTGGTCACATTTTCTTTCGGGTAGGAACTACACATAGAATTCGTGTCCTTGTCTTAGATTCAGATTCTCAATGTCTCACATAAGACACTGATGAGAATAAAACTTCCCCAATTTGATTCTCTTGTTTGTAATATGCTGGTTCAGTGGAAACTGGACAACGTCCATTTTTTAGATGCTCCTAAAACGAGAAGCACACACTTAATTTGGATCGCTGCACGATACTATTTTATTAGGTTTTTTTAAGACATACGAGTCATCAAAATCATACTGAAAAAACCAGCTTATATAACGGCAGTAAGCCTATGAATTGCTCACTGCCAACACATGATTTATCCTACTCAGTCAACTATCCCTAGCAAGTTGCTTCTCAGCAGAGCTTACATTCGTTTCACTGACCAATGATGAATATAGCAATTTCTAG
>CAZBTJ010000073.1:0-26927 GCA_964494325.1 uncultured Pirellulales bacterium | reverse complement strand
CGACTGACTCTATAATTGTTTGGCATAAAAGAGGTTATGCACGGCAGTGCCATTGCGTCCTGACCCCAGTAGTTCATCAAGACCTCCAGGTCCTTTGCGTCTACAATGCCATCACCCCAGGATGTCGGGCCTATATCAACAGATTGCTCATTCTGTCCCCAGTTATCAATAAGAATGAGTAGATCCTCGTTATCAACTCTGTCGTCACCATTGAAATCAACAATGGGAATAACCTCTGCCTGCCATATATTGAAATCAGGTGTAAATAAATTGGAACCGCGAGCGAAGTAAATGGTTGAGTCATTGGTTGAAAAGGACACGGATATATTGGTCCCTCCGGAATTGACAGGTGCCAGAGGTTCCGCGACTCTCCAGAGTTCTTCGGTTGATGTACGCCTGCTGACATACACATCTGCTGCTTGATATCCTCTTGAGAAAAAGAGCGAGAGACCATCAGCCGAGATAAAAGGAGAGTACTCAAACTGATTGGAATTGATATTGGGGCCAAGATGCTCCGGCTTCCCCCAAGGATCATTTTTGGAAAGGCGAGTTGTCACAAGTATTTCGTTGTTTTTTGAAGCGAATCTTGTGGACATGAAATACAATGAAAGTCCGTCGGCCGAGATGCAGGGTTGAGCGTCCCAGTCATTTTCACTGTTGACAGTTGATCCCAGATTCCCTGGGACACCCCATGGATCGTCTTTGCTTGGACGTGTCGACATCCATAAATTTCCATTCAGACCATAGTAAAGTTCCAATCCTTCAGTAGAAGGGGACGGAAAACCGTCCGCCCCAGCAATGTTGAGTCTGACGGGTATAGACCAGGGGCTTTTTATTGAAGCCCGCCTTGAAACCCATGTATTAACACTTCCCCCCTCCCGTTTCGATGATAAATACAACTCCAAGCCATCGCGTGAGATTTGCGCTGCATCATCAGAGAAGTCGCTGTTGACATTGGGCACGAGAGTGGGTTTCCCAAACACATAATCTGCCTTGGCCGCCTGGCCCACAAACAGTAGACAGACAATGACTGCAACCATCAGCACCCTAACACTTGAACAATTCACTTTCTTCATGGTACGGCCTCCTTCTTCAAGATGAGTTTCAATATCGCTATTCAATTGCATCACAATATTTATTGACTACCCAAACGATGATCCTGGGCTTTGTTGACCAAACACCATCCTCCAAAACATTTATGGTCCTTCGGCGTTCATGCCTGAGATCAACGTCCTTGCTCAAAGCCCAAAACTTCTTGCACCTCTTCATAGGCACACCGACACCATCAAATCAAACGTCCTTCATTACTACATGCGTCGTTTAGATTGACTTTGTGTCAAGATTATTGAAGAAAATGACAAAAAGTTCTCGTCGGTGGTACACTGCCCCTGAGAGAGAGGTTAGAGGACGTGATGTTTGACGTCTGGCCAAACAGCTATTATGCGATAATGAACGCGTGCTGGGCGGCAGACGCACTGGGCTGGCTATGCAGACAGCGTCACTCAACCTGCTCACGGGCCCTCATGAACGGTCATATGATGACTGGAATGGAATGGTTGTCGCATGTTGCAAGAAGAGTGGTGGGATGAAACGGCATCAAGAAGGCCCCGTTGAGTTACGGGGCCTTCTTCTGAAGGAGGAGAGTTCATCGGGGCTTGTGTTTCCCCGTCTATTAGTTAAAGACGTGTGTGCCAGCCCTTTGTTACCATAAAAATGGTGCAATGGTGTAGAAAAAGGAGGCTATGCCAGGCATGGCATGCACTGGGCTGGCTCGTGCCACTGAAGTTTGCCCGTCGGACTCACCAACCTGTTCAACGGCCATCACCAGCGTCAGGATCAGCCGATCTGACTGGGACAGATGGTCCGGACCATCAAGCCTGAGCATGTGAACCACAATGAAATCAACGTCATCATTCCCAAGAGAGGATAGATAATGATCGTATCAAGCCTTAAGTAGTCGGAACCAAGGGAAACATTAGACATGGTCACAAGCATGGACTCATATACGCCATAAAGAATCCACACAGCACCTGTTGTGCTTACAAAGAAGCTATTTTGTAATTCCTCCCTACGCAGGAGAACACATCCCAATGCAAGGAAGACACCAGCAGCACCAAATGCCAGCCACGGTCTTCCCAAGAATACTTGAATGAAGAAGAATATAGATTCCATAATGGCACCTCGAAATAGTTGATCTAACTTCAATACTGCTCATGAATGAAAAGCAAGAGCCGTGCCAGTAGCCTGGATAGCATGTAAAACGCTTTATAACAGGATTCTGCCTATTCGTTTTTGAGGCGGGCATATGGTCCATGGCTACGCTGACATATAACGAACTACCAATGTACACTGAATGTCTCCGGTACTGAAAGACCTCATGCGATACCCAGCAATAGATCGCTAAACCGCTGTATCACTCAACCTGACCAGAAGCTCTCCCCTGCGTCAGGGTCGTCCGATCTAATCGACTGGGTAGCGTGGGCCATCAAGGGCTTACGGTGGCTTGCTCGTGGTCAGAGAAATACGGGATATCGTCACTCCTGTACTTGTCAAGGCAAGATGGGACCACCGTAGAACCACTGAATCTCCGATACATATGCTCCGAGAAAGAGGCCAGAATTCATGATCGCCTCATCGGGCATTGAATACGTTCATGTTTTGCCCTATTCTATAAGGCACTGTTAATACAACACTTATAAAATCGCCATTTTTCCGTCTTGGCAGATAACGGCCTCTTGGGTTGTACAACGGTTGTAGTAGCCAACTCGCGAAAATTGTGTCCTACGCCTATTCCTTTCGTTCTAGATCGGCCAGACGCTGCTGTTTTCTGACTTGACCGGCATACCATCTCTGCTCTTCTTTGGACCAACTATTGCCCTCCGTATAGTCGCCGCAAAACGGCACGGCCAGATCGATCCAACAGGCCAACTTGGCCAGTTCCTCTTCCGTGAGTGTCACGTCATTGTGCCCGCTCTTGAGCATGCCAAGCAGAGGGCTTTGGGCAGCACCAAAGGAGTATGGCGCCAACACCTCCGGGCCGGACTGCGGGGAGATCCAGTTGATCCATTTGTTGGAGAAGGCAAAGTAGGTCTTCCTCTTTTTGTCGATACCGGCCTGTAATAAGGCCAGGTAGGACTCGGTCCAGTTTCTTCCGCTTTTTGCTTCATTGACAGGACGACGGAGCAGGCTGAACGAAGTCTTATCATCCGGCGAAGCGTACTCGGGCGTCCATCGTTCCCCCTGGTGACAAGCGATGCACTGCCGGTCGAGAATCGGTTGGATCTCTTTGATAAAACTGAAGCCCCGTGCCGGACCGTAAAAGGCATCAAGGTCCTGGGGACCGGCCTTCATTGCAGCAGAAAGCCTACCGGAGATGACAGGGGCGGCGCTCTTGTGTTCGTGACAGCCCACACAGGAAAACGATTCGCCGGGCTGCAGCGTTGACCAACTTCGCATAGACTGGACCGCGTACCCGTTGGCGTCCAGGGCTTGAAAATAGACCGGCATGCGTGCCGGGGTCTTGAAGAAGGTCGAACCGTCCGCATAGACCTTGGCGTCACCCAGTACGCTCTTGATATCCCAAGCACCGGAGATACTGACTGGCGTACAGACACGTGCATTACCGGCCTCCCCCCGGTTATAGCTTATTCCCACAGCTGCCACACGAAATTCCAGGCCAATAACACGGAGACGTTTGATCGTACCACGCGGAATTCCCTGGAGCCCTTCGCCCACATAGATGTCGTCCACATAGAACAGGCCGTTGGGTTCCGTGGTGGTCATGGCAACGCGGCCATGGGCAGGACTAGATCTCGGCACCAGCGGCACCGGGTGACGCAAGGAGACGTCTTTATCCCAGACCAATAACTCGCGCTGCCCCTGACGGTTCATCCAGTAGATACCAAAATGTGTGCTCTTCCTATTGCCGAATAGGGAACAACCTGTCAGGAATTCATCGCGAGTCAAGGGATAGGGGTACTGAAAAACTACGCCGTCCTGTAGAGCTTTATCCTTGCGTTCGTACTGAATGTCCCGCTCCGGCGCCAACAATCGGATACCACGTCCCTCTTCACGTCCCCGGGCTGTTTCCACTAGCGCAAGGCTACCGCAGGGCGGCGTATGGTGACCTGCGGCAATCGCCAGAAGGTCCGCGGACTCCGGGATCGAACGGGCCTGGATGAGCGAGGTCGGAAACCAGGAATTGTTGCCGTACAGGGCCATCTGATGCGTCCCGTCAGGATTCATCGTAAAGAGCCCCTGCGGGTAGATCTGCCCGCGATCGTTATAGTCCCAACGCGTATAGACAATACGCCCGTCCTCCAGCACGGCTGGGAACTGTGTTGAAACCTGGTCAAAGGTCAGACGCACAATATCGCCGCCAGAGAGATCGCAGGTGTACAGGTTCACCACATTGATTTTTTCATTACAGTCAACTGTATTCACACAACGCGTGGAATGATACAGAATCCGCCCGTCGGGCAGATAGCGGGCCTGAATATCGGCCACGCCAGGCTCCCGAGTCACCTGCCGTACCTGGCAAGTGGCCACCGTCATTTCATAGATATGGAAATCATCTTGGGTCTGGCTTTTTTTCCAGGAAAAGAGAATACGCTTGCCATCGTATGAAACGTCCAGATCACGCATCATGCCCTGAGGATCGTGCAGCAGGGTTTCAGTCTTGCCCTTACCGTCCTCCGTGGGTGTAAACCTCATAATCGAGGCCCCCGCCTTAAAGGGCTTCCCGTTATACAGGCCGTCACTCATAGACATATCGAGCCGGGGTGCATTGCCGAACTCCGTATTCTTCAGGAACACAAAGGAGGGGATCGCTCCCAACCGCTCAAGCCTCCGCCTGGCTTTGGCCGCTAAAAATGTCTCCCGTCCCGGAGCAAGAGGCCTCCGGCCATCCTGCGCCATCCAGTCGATTTCAACCATCTCCAGTTGCTTAACAACTGCCTGTGCCTGGGTCGAGAGATCGCTCCAGGCAGAGGGTCGTGGCGACAGAGACTTGACCCTGGCCGACCGGGCACCGGATGCCTGCGAAAAACAGATTATCAGCAATCCTGCTGCAATAGCGATACTTGTCTTTCTTGTCATTTTTTCAGTCTCCTGCGTAGCGAATCACTTCATGGAACCATTTTTCCAAAACACCTCAAAAAACAAAGCTATCTTAGTACGCTGAACAAGAACATTCTACCGGAGTTCCAACTCGTCCTTGCCCGACTGAGTTGGGAAAGAAGCCGGATGCTTACTAATAGCTAGTTTCTTTCAGGATAGATCACCTTTATTCCTTTGGGTTTTACAGATCCTTCCGCTATTCGTTTGTCAAGTAGTTGATCCATTATTTCTATTTCATTTTGCCAGTTTGGGTCTCTGGCAAGATTACGCATCTCAGCCGGGTCATCTTTGATATCATAAAACTCAATCATGTCAGCGCCACCTTCCAGCCATCGCGTATATCTATATTGTTTCGTGCGAACCGTATACCCTTCGTTCCGTTGTGTGAAAGCACTCTCTCTCGATTCATTGTGCACATTCTTAAGAACCGGCACAAAACTTTTCCCGGCAACAAAGTCAGGAACTGTGATTCCCACCAATTCTGAAAGTGTAGGATAAAGATCGATCATTTCAACGATGGACACACTTCTTTTTCCCTTCTCTTGCATGGTGGGATATGAAACAATCATTGGAATTCTATCAGAATCATCAAACAGTGTGTTTTTCTTGAAATGAGCATGTTCTCCCATGTGATAGCCATGATCAGAGGTAAAAACCACGATTGTATCTTCTTTCAATCCGAGTTTGTCCAAAGAGTTCATAATCCTTCCTACCTGTGCATCGACAAAGGAGATACAAGCATAATAAGCTTTGATGGCTATTCGAGCATCTTCTGTCGAAAGCTTATTCTTTCCGCTAAACTTACTCAAGGTCTTTTGAGCAGGAATCGGCAATGTAGCCAGATATCCTTCTGGTATTTCGGGGACACATATTTGTGTTTTGTCATACATCTCGAAATACTTCTTAGGCGCTATATAAGGTAGATGTGGTCGGTAGAAACCTACTCCCAAAAAGAAGGGTCGATCTGTTTTAGCATACTCTTCGAGTAATTTGATGGATTCGGTAGCTACCATGCCGTCAGTTTGCTCCTCATCGGCTCCATCTGCCGCGTACCAAAGCTGCCCACCTGATTTCCCTACTTTGATTGTATGACAGAGGTCATGTTCATCTCTATCTCTTCCTTTAGGGTATACCCGGTGCTGCCACGAAGCCGGATCATCATGCCCGGGAGTGCCTATTGCTTTCGGATTATCATAGTGATAAATTTTCCCGACGCGTGCCGCTGTATAGCCATTCTTCATGAAGTTTTGCGACATGGTTGTCACATCAGGTAATCTATCACGAACAAGGGTACGCAACTTCACAATGGTCGACTGATCCGGATAGAGTCCGGTCATCATGCTTACTCTGGAAGGGCCACATAGCGGGAAGTTACAAAATGCATTGTGAAACGAAATGCCTTCTTCTGCCAGCCTATCCAGATTAGGCGTTTTCGCCATGTAATGTCCGTAAGCCCCCATGTTGCAATTCAGATCATCAGCTATAATAAAAAGAACATTCTGTTTTTGTAGTTTAGCAGACGATGCAAAGCAAGCTAAAACAACTCCAAATATCGATAGGATCTTCTTCATGACTTATTTTCAATTCCTTTCTCGTACAACTCTATAGTGATACCATATGTGGGTCCCCAGTCACGATTGTCATCTCCAGTGGGAAGATCCCTTCACACATGATTTGTAAGCAAACCGTTATCCCCAGAGATTGTCGCCGTACTGCCAACCCTTTCTTACTGGCTCTTTGACGAATACATTTAATTCTGGATGATTGGTAATTCTCATACTCTCGGCATCCCACTCGATACGTTTATTGAAACGTTGCGCTAGAACGCCAACCAGGATCATTTCAGTTAACCTGGAGGCATAGTCAAAATTCGACCCTGGCATCGGGCCATCACCTTTGATTGCGGCAATCCACTCAGCCCAAGGACCGCCTTCCACTCGATCAATTGTTTTTTTGGGGGGCGCCTTGCGAAACGTGTACCAATCTTCTCTGGAGAGCAAGAGGCGTGGGCCATCTGGCCGCCCACCCGTGATCAGCGATGTCTTATCCCCAGACATTACCATGCCCCTTCTTCCGAGTTTTTCCGAACCCCATTCCGGTCGCGGCGCAGGCTTCAAACCGCCTTCGTGCCATCTCAGAGCGACAGCCGGCCGATTTCCCCGAGCGGGGAATTCGAACCGGACAATCGACTGATCTGGAATGAAACCATCCGATGAATCTGAACGCTTTTCCGGCTCGGCCACTGTAGGTATCCCAAGTTGAAGTGCCCAAAACGGAGCATCGAGGGTATGACAGGCCCAATCTCCCAGCAAACCACAGCCAAAATCCCACCAGCACCGCCAACTTCTCGGCACATAGAAATGGTTATATGGCCTTTCTTGTGCGGGACCTTGCCAAAAATCCCAATGCAAGCCAGCCGGAACAGGCTCGGGTTTCAATGGGAATTGATCGGGTTTCAAAAAGTACCTCCCGTTAAAGCCGGGGCCCGGCAGCCAGGCATCAACCTGGGTCACATTCCCCAGCACTCCGGCATCGGTCCATTCCTTTATGCTACGAATGCCATTTCCAGCGTGCCCTTGATTTCCCATTTGTGAAACAACATTGTAGTGATGAGCCGCTTTGCGCAGTGTTCTGGCCTGCCAGATATTGTGGGTTAGCGGCTTTTCCACGTAAACGTGCTTGCCCCGTTGCATCGCATCCATGGTCGCGACAAAGTGCGTGTGATCAGGTGTGGAGATGACCACCGCGTCAATCTCTTTTTCCATGGTGTCCAGCATCACACGAAAGTCCTTGAACTGTCGAGCCTTGGGATACTCGGAAAAAGCCTTTGCCGCACTTTCTTCACTCACATCGCACAGAGCAACTATGTTTTCGCCCGAACAACCTTTCAAATTGGCCCCGCCTCGACCGCCCACGCCAACCAGGGCAATATTCAATTTCTCGTTGGCAGATCCCTCAGATCTGGCGATGCTGAATTGGGGCAACACAAACGATGTGGTCAATACTGCTGATGTCCCTTTGACGAATGCCCTTCGTGTCAACGTGCTCATGCTAGTCTCCTCGGTGTCATTAAATGCATTGTCTACTTTCATATTTCATCTGACTCACCGTGTCTGAACTCAGATTCATTTGTATATCGCATGACTAAAATGAAATGGCCTCTTAAAAGAAATCCACAGGAAACCTCTCTTCACAACTGTAACGCCTTTCTATTTCTTGGCAGCGGCCTTTCTAATGCCACCTTCTTTTTTCGTGTATGCCATTTGACCTCGCCAGGTCTTGTATGACGCAGTCAATTCCTTGACAATTTCGGGGTGAGTATGCGACAGGTTCCTGGTCTCGCCAATGTCGTCTTTAAGATTGAATAGATTCACTCCCGCCGGATAGACAAACGGATTCTCGTCCCGTATGCAGAGCCCGTTTTCATCGTACTTGAAGGCGGCATGCTCCCATCCATCTCCACCAACGAGCTTCCAATCCCCTTTTCTAATTGCCCACGAACCTCTACCACTGGTGAAGCACAGAGCATCATGCAGCGACGCTTTGCCTCCGTTGAGTAGAGGCACAAGACTCTTTCCATCGCGATCAGCCGGAACCTGTCCCCCTGCCAGTTCAACGACTGTGGGGAAGATATCCATCGCCGACACCAGGGCATCATGTGTTTGCTTACCAGGGAGCTTACCTGGCCAGGCGATGATCATTGGCACGCGAATCCCTCCCTCGCCAAACATGTACTTGTATCCTCTCAGCGGCGCATTATTCGAGTAGGTATTGATCGTCCCGCCATTGTCTGACACAAAAACGATGATTGTATCTTCCAATTGCCCGGACTGCCCAAGGGCACTGATAATGCGACCGATGTTCGCATCCATACCGATAAGATGTGAAAGATATCGCTTCCTCCCATTCAAATCGACCTTTCCCAGATTGCCCCAGGTCTTGTGCCAGGTGCCCCAGCCCTCCTTGTTTGGATCCCAGTAGGGAAACTCCCAATGCGCCGCCTCCCGATCCCAGGGCTCATGCTCCAGACCCACCAGTTTGGCGTACTTCTCGTCTGTCACATAGGTCGGCAAGTGAACGGCATTGAATGCCAGTTGAATATAAAATGGTTTGTCTCCACGGTCCCGCTGAATCAGTTCGATCGCCTCGTCTCCAAAAATGTCTGACGTATAGCTGGTGCCAAAATCAACGTCTTCTCCGCGATTTCTCTGCAGCGGCCCCACATGCAACATGCCAATCGCCTTGCCACCCGTACGCTTCTTGTACGCGGCAACATCCTTATGGTTCAACCGCGTGTAGTCCCAGGTGCTGGCTTCGAAGCCCAAGAATTCATCGAAGCCATGGTCCAGGGGATGACGCGCGGGGCTGCGTCCTGTGTGCGTTTTGCCGATCTTTTTTGTGATGTACCCCATTGACCTGAGAGCTTTGGGGATCGTTAGTTCGTCACTGGGGAAGCCTGGAGAGCCATACCAATAGGTTCCCCACCGCTGCTGCTGCCTTCCAGTAATCAGCCCTGCCCTGGACGGATTACAGATCGGGGAGGTTGCGTAGGCATTTGAAAAAGACGTTCCCATCGCGGCGAGTCGATCAATACTCGGTGTCTTAACGTCTCTAGGTGATTGCGGAAGAAAGCTCATGTCCGCATATCCCAGGTCGTCCGCAATCATCACGATCACATTGGGCTGCTGGGCGGCCATTGCTCTGACACTAAAACTCAGGACAACAATCGTACAGATTAGGATTCTGATGGGCTTTAACACCTTAATCTCCTTCAAGGTTGAATGGGTGATCCGTTAATAAGGAATCATGAAGACAAAGACCAGGTTTTGGAGGCAAACTAATCGTTTCATCTTGATTCCCTGTAAATATTTAATAAGAAGTTTCGTTAAGAAGGTGGCCGAGCCGCTTCCCAGCCGGCCTTCAGTTGTCGGGCCAATTGCTTCACACGTTCAACATAGCCCGGCTGACTGGCGACGTTGAAGTTTTCATCGGAATCAACCTGGTGGTCGTAGAGTTCCACCGTGACCTGTTCACCGGCCTGTTCCGTTTTCTGATTGCAGATATGCCATTGGACATAGTGGTAGCGTTGGTTTGTCATGGCATAGGCACATTCTTTTTTACTTGACGAGGAACGGAAGACCGCGGTGCGCTTAATATTGGAATGGCGCAGGTATCGTCCTGATTCTGTTGCTATTTCTTTCCAGCTTTTTTTAACCATGCTGCTTTTTCTGCCTTGCTCTTTGCGCTCCCGTAGATATAGTTGTCGAACACATCGCCGTTGCCCAGTATGCGCGGGTCTTTCTGTGCGGTGAGTAGTGCAAACATCCGGCTGCGCAGATCAGCCTTTACTTCTTCATACTTCGGATCGTCTGCAAGGTTGCGCATGCAATGTTCATCATCCACCATGCTGTAAAGTTCTTCGGGGGGGCGTTTTCCCATGGCCAGGTCCCAATACCGGGTTATGCCTTGTTTCTGCAGTTCAATAATCATGGCCTTTGTCGGCGAACCATCAATGTTCGGATACCCCCGCTCCGGATTGCCCGCAGGCCAACGATCCGTCTTGAAGTTTACGGCATACATGAATTCATCAGTGCGAATCGCTCGCACCGGATAGCCCACATCATTCGGTCGGCCCCGGTCATGGCGTTCTTTTCCTACGACAATGAAATTCCGGTTTTGATCGATTCGCCCCGATTCTTCCGAGAGCAGAATTCCCATAATGCTTTTACCCGTCATTTGGTGAGTCGGAGTAATGCCCGCGGCCTCAAAAAATGTTGGGGCAAAGTCACTGAAGCTGACATAGTCTCTAACAACACGTCCGCCTTTTATCCTGTCGCCCCAGCAGACAGCCAAAGGCATGTGGAAGTCGTCATCGTATATCTGGCCCTTGACACGCGGGAACGGCATTCCGTTGTCGCTGGTCACCACCACAAGCGTGTTATCCAGTTCGCCCTTATCTTCCAGTATTGTCAGCATTTTCCCCAGATGCTGATCAAACCACTCCGTTTCAAAGGCATAGTCCAGCATATCATGCCGCACCGTTTCATCATCCGGGAAATAGGGTGGAACGTCCGCATCGTCCAGCTTCTTGCCACCGACTTTTGCGCCTGACTGGAACTCGTAGCGTCGGTGTGCTTCGTGGCCCCCATACCAGAAGTAGAATGGCTGATTCGGCTGACGCGTCTCCAGAAAATCTGCAAAGTTTTCCGCGTAATCCACTTTGGATATACCCTCGGCAGGTGGAGTCAGTTTCTTTTTCCCATATGAAATGCCGGCGGGGTTGCGCTTGAATCCGCCCGTCTGCCAGTCACCGGGTGCCCATCCTTTGCCCGTGTAACCAATATGGTATCCGCTTGCCTCCAGGATATCCGGGTACACAGGAAACTTGTTCCAGAAAATGCCAAAGTGATTACAGGAGTCTTCCAGTTCCCAGGTGTTGCGTCCCGTCAGTATCGTCGCCCGCGACGGAGAACATTTCGGATTCGTTGTGTAGCAGTTGGTGAACAGAATGCCCTGCTTTGCAAGGCGATCAAAGTTCGGCGTCCTCACGAATTTACAGCCATAGGCACCCAAGTGCATCCGGCTGACATCATCGGCGATTGCGAACAGGATGTTCGGTCTCTTCTGGCTCGCAACAACCAGCGACGAATAATTCGCAGCGATCACTCCCGTGACCATCATGAGCAACATGTTTCTTTTATTTATCATTGTGACACGTTCCATCATTTGCTTTTATTTTTACCAGGTTCAGGCACACGCCAGTTCTGAATTGGGTTCTAAGCGAACGGAGGTTTGCCAGTATACTTCCCGTCGCTTTTCTGGCTGCGCGGCTCCACCCAGGCTTCCTCCATAATGGCCTCCATCGTCCTCACGATTTCTGGATACCTGCCAGCCAGATCATGGTTTTCCGCCATATCGGTGCTTAGATCGTACAACCTCGTCTTGGGAGGCGAAAGCTTCTTTCCCTTATCGCTCCTTTTTCTCTTGGGCTTGACGCCTTTTCGATAGCCAATAGCCTTCCATTTTCCCATGCGCACGGCATCCTCGCCTGCGGACCAATACAGGTACGTATGTTTTTTCTGCTCTCCCTGGCCAAGCAGCGTGGGCGCAACCGAAATCCCGTCGATGTTTTTGGGAACTGCTTCGGGCACCTCAGCCAGTTCGGCCAATGTTGGCATGACATCAGGGAAATACCACGGCAGGTCGCTCTGAGAACCAGCCTTGATCTTCCCTGGCCAGCGCACAACCATTGGCACGCGGATACCGCCCTCATGCATGGAACGCTTGTTCCCCTTCATCACACCGCATGAATTATGGATTCCTTCAAAACGTTTTGCAGCGCCATTGTCGGAAGTGAAGAACACAATCGTGTTCTCATCTATCTTGAGTTCCTTCAGCAAATCTAAGATCTTGCCGACATGCCTGTCAATCATCGAATCCATGGCAGCCGCCACTTTCGCCGAGTCGTCCCAAGGCTTGTCTTTGTACAGTGCCCAGGCAGGATCGTCTTCCGGAATTTCGTAGGCAGCATGAGGCGGCGTCCAGGGACAGTAACAGAAAAACGGGCGATCCCTATTCGCCCGGATAAATTTGATGGTTTCATCAAATATCGCATAATGGGTATAGCGCCCATTTAGTTCCACCTTTTTGCTGTTGCGGAAGAGGTGCGTGTAGTAGGTGTGTGCATGCCACTGGTTGTAGTACCCGAAAAACGTGTGAAAACCCTGTCGCTCCGCTGCGCCAGAGAGCCCCTGATTTCCCAGGCCCCACTTTCCAAAACCCCCGTTAGTGTATCCTGCTTTCTTCAGCAGTTCGGCCACCGTGAAATCCTCCGGGAACAGTGGCGTTCCGCCGCCATTGCCACGAACTGGTGTATGGCCCTTGTGCATCCCTGTCATCAGCGTACTGCGGGCTGGGGCGCAGACCGTATCGCCCGAATAACAGTTTGTGAATTTCACGCCCTCGGTCCGCATCCGATCAATATTCGGTGTCAAAATCGTTTTGCTGCCATAGCATCCCAGGTCGTGGTAGCCCATATCATCGACCATAATAAAAATGATATTCGGTTTTTGGGCCGCATCCCTGGCTAGAGAATGCCCTGATACAGCCAGACCCAGCACCCCCATGGCCGTGGACTTCAAAAACCCTCTTCGATTGACTTTGCTACTCATTTTCAGACTCCTTGTGCCTACAGCAATGCTAACGCAATCTGTAGCATGTCCACATCTCAAAAACTGACTTTTATTCTCTTTCGCGATTCACTCGGAACGGACTGAATGGATTTTAGCGTCTTCATCTGATCAGTATCCGGCTCACCGACCTTGAGGGTATAGGATCCCTCACGAAACACCTTGGGTCGCCATGTATTGCTCATGGCGCGAATGGTGTAAACCATCTCTCCGCTCGGTTCGTCAATCACCTGAATCACCGGGTTGGCCATCCCCTCGACCTGAATTGTTGGGAGCCAGGCAACGGCTTTTCGTCTGTAGTTGTCTTCCTGGTCAATGGTTTTAGGCCACCCAGGGTATTGAGAGCCAGTGCCAGGGTCCGCAGGGTCAGCATACCGGGGCCAGCACTCCATTGTTATCTTACGGGTCCTGCAGTTCATCCTCACAATGCCGTACCCAGGGGCCTTGTCGTGGAGTTTTGCCGGTTCTCGCCCGGTTGGGCCCGGATTGGCTGCTGCCCACACGGTGATCTTGTTGCCAAAACCATCCAGGTATTCACCGGTATATGGCGGCAAGCCATTGATGTGATTGGCTCCGGATTTGTCAGGCTCCCAGTAACGTGGCCAATAGTTTTGGATGGACGGAACGCAAAGAGAGTATGCCGAGTCGTTCCATTGCTCCACGCCATGCTGCACAAGTGTGGCCAGATGCTGATCGCCACAGAGAATGGGGGCAAAGGCCCGCCGGATTTCCCGCAGAGCGGCATCACGCCCGCTACGGGGCCAGCCGTTGGTATCATAATCGGCCCGGACGTGTTTCCTTCCCCGCCCAATGTGTGTGGAGGCGTTGGCGGGAATGGTTTGCGAAACCACCAGTTTCATATCTGTACTGCGCCAGTCGCCAGCCCAATCCCTCAGAAACTTGTGCTGACGTTCTCCCAGCAGCACGGCACCTGGAGGATCCGCTTTGTCAGGTGAAAATCCCCTGTCTTCTGCGCCAACAAGATTTCCTTTCGGAAAGAATCGTGTGTAGTCCGACTTAAATTTTCGATCTTCGATGATTGCCACGCTCACACGGCCAATGTTCAACGAGGTGTAATAAACGCCGATGCCCTGCCCAACAGGTGTGGGGTCGTAGGGATCAGGTAAGTGCCCCACCTGAACACGCTGCACCATGCGAGTGTAGTCCGCGTTTGAGTAATTCTCTCCAGCATCTCCCCAGAGATTTCCCTGGCCCACATCGTGGTCGTCCGGCAGGAGAATGGAAGGGATGTCACGCAATAGGGTGCGAAAAGGCATGCAGAAATTATTGGGAAAATTACGACGATGGTCGTTGCCATAGACCTGATCGCCTGTGAAAACCAGCAGATCCGGATTGATGTATCCAACATGCTTGACGATGTCCTCTTTGTTGTTGCCTCCGGCATTCCCTGTAAAGCCCGCTATAACGATCGTCTCCTTGTCCGTCGGATCACGCCGAATAGTACCCTGCCATGTCGATTTGCCGTGCAGCACACAATAAAGGGTATCTTGCGAATGATCCCATTTGTTCACTCTGAAATGAGTCGAGTAACCATCAACAATAATCGGCGACTTGCCAACAGACAGCCACTTTCCCTTTTTCTTGACTTCCAGAGTCACATCACCGCCCAACTTCTCACTTTCAAAATCCATAATGACCGTCATCTTCAACACACCGCGATGTACGGTGTACATGGAGGCAAGAATGGTTTCTCCATCTGGCAGAATCGGCTGGGGAGACGTCTGTGCTTTTTTCGACTTTCTCGCTTTTGCCCTTTGAGTCTTCTCCTGCGCCGCCGCGACGAATGTCAACATCATCAGGGGCACAAACAACAAGGCAATCAAAGCGGTTATATTTTGTCGAGTAGACATAATATGGTTTCTCCATATTCATTTTGGGCAATAGAACGCTTCTTAAAAATGACTATCTTAAATCGCGCACACGAATATTCCGCCAGGCAACTCTGAAAGGCCCTTTGTTTTTTCCAACCATGTGGACCTGGAGCCCAATAGACCCTTTGGGATGTGTTGCATAGGACTGGGGATGAGTCAGATTGGCTACTTTGTGGCCATTCACAAAGGTCTGGATGCGCGGCCCTTGGGCAATCACACGGAATTGGTTCCACTCGTCATTCTTGAAATGAGAATGGCTTCTGGCCTTTTCATCTTTCCCTTTGGGTTCAGGTGACAACCATCCTCCCATACCTTGACCGTAGAGAAATCCAGCCTGTCCAGGACTGGATTCGACCTCGACCTGGGGTCCGAAGATGCGCCCCACCATCTTTTGTTTCTCTGGAGGTAGATCTTCCGCTGTCATTGGCCGCGTTCGAAGTTGAAAACCTGAGTTCAGCCCGGTGTCACATTTCACTTCGAATTCCAGTTCGAAGTCGTCGTACACAGTCTCGGTGCAGAGATACGAACTTGGGCTGCCAATCTTGGTGCGACCAACGATTGCTCCTTCTTCAACAGTAAAAGGAGCTGTGCCTACATACTGTTTCCAACCTGTCAAAGTTTTACCATCAAATGGACTTTCCCACTCATCAACTTCCAGCTTCTGCGAAGAACAGGTGCACGGTACAAGAAGGGCCAGGACAGTCGGAAGAACAACCAGTTTCAGGATATTCATTTTATTGCTCCTTTTGCATATGTTTTGTAAGCGAATGGCTATGTCAGAAATTCATTGCCGTATGCCCATGCCCGTCTCATCAGCCCAACATTGGAGCATGTCAACCGCATGTGCGCTGCAGCTAGCGAAATAGGAACATGCCAGTGGTCACCCGTGGCAATGTGGGCTGCGTCAACATCGCGGCGTGCCAGGACGTCGCGGATATCGTTATAGTCCTTGGCGTTGGGATCTGCCTGTAACTTCTTCATACGCATCCTTATATCCATTTACTATATATATGCCGCCGAATCGTTAATAATTAGCGTCAAAATGCGTTTTAAAAAGAACATTTTAGGAATAGCGACATAGAGGCTTTTCTATTGTCTTTGATTAGCACATTGGTTGTAAACAAAACCATTTATTACTTCACTACTACGGTTTCTATTCGAACAAGTCCAGGGGTCTTCGCAAAAAGGCTGCGGCCGAACTAAAAGCAGATCTACCAAGCCAACCTGAGATAGAAACATCCACAGAATTGAATTCTGAACTACATTATTCGCCCAGAATCAATGATTTTTCTGGCATGTTTCGACTTTTGATGGGAGCATCTTGTGTATTTTATTTTAAATTTATTTAAGAATCCTGCTAAGTTTTCCCTTCTAGCGAGAATTAATATAATACAGTTGGTTCTCTAAATAATGTGCTTCACTCACAACCCAAGATGGTCATAAACGCTTAATTTTACATAAATGACACGGAGATGGCGGCTAAGTATCAGCAAGCGAGACGGTAACAAATCAGATGTATATGGCAAAATGTATTAGATGAAGGAGATTCGGATGTATTACAAGCAACTGTTTTTGAGTATCCTCATACTACTGCTTGCCAGCGGGACAGGATTTGGGGCAGTAGAAGGCCTCGTGGGGCACTGGAGCCTTGATGAGGGCTCAGGCGCCATCGCAAACGATTCCTCGGAATATGCCAATGGTGGAGTGCTTCAAGGAACCCCTCAGTGGGTGGATGGGCACATAAAAGGAGGCTTGTCCTTTAATGGATCGACCGATTACGTCGAAGTCCCTCACAGTACGGCTTTTGAGACCATTACCAATCAGGTCACGATTTGCGCCTGGATCAATGTGGACAATTTTATTAATTGGGCCGCTATCGTCGGTAAAGGTACTACTAACAGCCCTTGGAACATGCAGATATGGGGGGATGGATCTTTGCGAATAGCAATCAACTTTAAAAATCCGCCCGGCCATGTAGGAGGGAGGCAAGATATTAATTCATTTGCTAAGATGGCCACTGGTGTTTGGATTCATACCGCGGTCACTTGCGACGGCTCTACGATCCGATTCTATATGAACGGTGTAGAGGATACTGCTGGAGCCGTTAACACAGAGGTCGTATTCGGATCCAATACTGAAGCCATGAGTATAGGTGCCGATTTCCCCGGGGGAGATGAATACTTTGATGGAACGATCGACGATGTGTGGGTCTTCAATCGGGCACTTTCAACCCAGGAACTTGCAAATGTGATGGCCGGTGTTTCGGCTGGCTTCGCCTCCGGGCCAAATCCCGCTGATGCGGCAACAGATGTGTCCCGTGATGTGATCCTCAACTGGTCGCCGGGAGAGTACGCCACCACGCATGATGTTTATTTTGGTAAAACTTTTGCTGACATCAATGATGCCACTGTTGCCACCGCAGCCGGTTTGGATGTGAATTCCCTTGATCCAAGACGCCTTCAATTTGGGAAAAAGTATTACTGGCGTGTGGATGAAGTCAACGGTGCACCGGATAATACTGTCTTCAAGGGTGCTGTGTGGAGTTTTGCAGTTGAGCCCTATTCGATTGAGATTCCCGGTGCCAATACTGTTGCCACGGCATCCAGTTCTTCAAATGAGTTCTCAGAACCAGGAAAGACCCTTGATGGATCTGGTTTGGGTGAAGATGGGATACATGCTATCGCCACTGAAACCATGTGGTTCACGGCCACGGATGATGTGGCCCCTTGGATTCAATATGAATTTGATGGTGTCAAGAAACTGGATATCATGACCGTCTGGAACTCCAATAGTTCTGCTGAAGGCTTTGTCGGTTACGGCGTTAAGGGCGTTTTGATTGAGACTTCTGTAGACGGTCAAACCTGGGACGTGTTTGAAGATGTCAATGAATTCAGCCGGGCCACTGGTTTACCCACCTATAATCAGCCTGATGAAATCGTGCTTGGTGGCATAGCAGTCCAGATGGTTCGCTTGACTATCCAAAGCAACTGGGGCGGAATTTTGAATTCCTTTAGTCTGAGTGAAGTGCGATTTAGTGCGATCCCTGTTGCAGCTCGTACTCCGGTGCCCGTATCTGAGGCGACAGGCATAACGCCCGATGCTGTGTTGTCTTGGCGTGCAGGCCGTGAAGCGGCTCAGAGTACTGTTTATGTTGGCACAGACCCCAATGAAGTGGCTGAAGGTGTGGCACCTTCTGCAACTTCCAATACCAACAGTATTGATCTTGGCGTCTTTGACCTTCAATTGGGCACGACCTATTATTGGCGTGTGGATGAAGTTAATAGTGCGGAGGCCGTCTCTGTCTGGTCAGGTCCTGTATGGAGCTTCTCAACTGTGCCTGCCTTGGTGGTAGAAGACTTTGAGAGCTATAACAATGACTCTCCGAATCGTCCGTTCCAAACATGGATAGATGGATTTGGCTTTACAACGCCGGCACCTGGCAATCCTGGTAATGGAACAGGTTCGGGTGTCGGTCACGACATTTGGGACCCAGCCAGTGAACACTATAACGGCGATATCATGGAAACAAGCAATACTATGCCTGGCAGTGGTCAGTCCATGCCATTCTATTACACGAATTCTGGTGGCGTGGCATCGCAGACAGAACGTACGTTTGCAACAGCACAAGACTGGACCATCGGTGGAGCCCAAACTCTTTCAATTGCTTTTAGTGGCCAGATTGGCAACACGGGTACACTATATGCCAAAATCAACAGCACCAAGGTTACCTATCCGCGTGCTGCCACGAATCTTGCTTTGGGTACATGGCAGGCTTGGAACATTGACCTGTCTTCCATGAATGTTCAAGCGGTTACGAAGCTCCAGATTGGTGTTGAGGGTAGTGGTGCCATTGGCATGATCTTGATTGATGATATTCGACTGCATTCCACGGCTGGTGAAATGGTCTACCCTGTAGATCCGGGTAGCGAGAATCTGGTCGGTGCCTGGAGTTTTGACGAAGGAAGTGGTACGGTGGTTGCCGATAGCTCAGGAAACGGGCGCAACGGAACCATCATCGATGCCACCTGGGATACCGGAAAACAGGGTTCGGCCTTGTCATTCGATGGTTTCAATGCTCATGTCAATATTGACGGCTATCAGGGCATTGTTGGTGATGGGGTTGAAACTCCCCCCTGGAGTGTAACTGCCTGGGTCAAGACCTTCGACGGTGGCGAAGTTGTGGGCTGGGGCGGAGACGGCAACGGCAATAGGATGGAATTCCGCATCGACGCCGGCAGGACGCGCGCTGAAGGCGGCGGCGGCGCTACAACAGGTGACACCGTCATGAACGACGGCGACTGGCACCATATCGCGATGACGGTACAGCCGAACTCGGTTTACAGCACCGGTATAGGCCTTTGGCTGGATGGCCAACTCGACACGCGGTCAAATAGTGATCCTGATCCATGGCATCCGACTGCCAACTTCGACATGAAGATCGGTGTTCGCTACAATGGGAACGGCAGACTGTTCACGGGTGAGATCGATGAGGTTCGGATCTATGACAAAGTCCTGTCTGTAGAAGAGCTTCTGTGGCTGGCTGGCAGGACAACACCAATCGACAAATCGTTTTAATGGATTGGATGATCCGGTTTATTAAATCCTTCTTCGAGCGTCCCACATTTTTGCATGGGACGCTCTTTTAAAGGGGCTCCATTGACGAGGTTCGCATCTATGAACGTGCCTTATCCCCAGCAGAGATTGCCGGGCTGGTCGGCCTACAGGATTGATCCACAAACCAGTCTAAACAGTGTTAACAGGAAGGGGCCTCGATCTAATTGAGGTCCCCTTTTTCTTGAACGACACAAAGGTTCATGGAGAAGTTTGGAATCGACAGGTAGCTTATTTCGGGCTAAGTTTTGTTTTGGCCAATTCGTAATTCTTCATAAGCCCATTGACTTTGCTTATTTCACCGTTTTCTTTATATATCGCAACTTGTTTCTTTATTAGGTATTCATAAAAACCGTTTGTTTTAATTTTATCTTTTGGTCTTGTGGCAATCTGTTGTTCGGGAAAAGCCTTCTGGAAGGTGGATAAGAAACGAATCTTCTCCTTGGCATCCAATAGGTTGTTTAAGACCAAATCAATATGTTTTATTTCGCTTTTCAGCGTTTTGTTGATTTTCTTTAGATCTGAACTGCGGTTGTTTTGTGATAGCAATTCTAGTAGAGCCATAGTGTCATGACGAACACATTTCTGTGTTGGTTCTATTCCATGGATCTTGATCTCATACTGATTGACAATTTGCTGAATCGTTTCAAGGTGATGTGATTTGTTTAAACTTTTCTGGAACGCAAACTCTGATTTTAGATTGGTTAAGGCCTGTTTTGTTTGTTCTGGCGTGAATTGACCTAGGGTATACACCTGTTCAATAATAACACTACTGACTGCCAGGCTCCAGGCACTGATGGATGCTTCCGCGGTACTGACTGATTCAGAGACATCACCTAAATCGTCATTGGCGTTTCTGGATTCTTCTGATTCGATACTATTCTGTATTGAAAGTGAACGAATCCTATTAACTAAACCATGTATGGCATCCAGGTCATTGATCTGTAATTCAGCAAGACGATAACAGGCTTCTGTGTTGTAGGGATCTTGAATCAGCGAATTTTCCAGGAAACGAATCTTCTTTTCAGTACTCAAGTCCTCAATGGCCTGAGTGAGATTAACACAGATACGAGATTGAATGCAGCTTTTTAGGCTTGAATTGAGTGCCGCGACAAGCCCTTGATGGTATTCAATATGACATTTGTTGTTATCTTGGACCGTACGCCATCCTTGAGCATCCCTAAGTGGCCAAACCGCGCGCGAGTTATTATCTGATGCGATGCTATGCCCCTTATTGATTGTGTAGCCATCTTCTTTGGTATATTTAAAAGCGGCATAGGCCGAATGTTTGGGTTGGCCCATATGCATCGAGGGGATGCCCAAGGCGAGATTGGTCCTACGTGCCATTGAAGAGAGTCGACCGCACACACCGCCATCTTCCAGGATACGTGGGGCACTTTTGGGATGCCAAACGCTTTTCTTGTATTTGACATCTGGTTTATTGTACTGTCTACCGTATTTTGCGTATCGAGAGATCCCTTCGCCATTAGCAAAACGATCCCATATATAATCACATTCGTTAATGGGAGCGCTTGCACCCAAAGGAATCAGAACAGGCCAGCATGCCGTATCTAAAGGAAATAGAGGCCAGCGGTAGTTATCAGGTTTCTTAAGGCTCAGTTCCTCGCTTTTGGGATTAATGGAAATCGTCTGTTCGTAATGTTTGATCAGATAAGTCATGAACTCAAGACGTGACGAGGATTTCGGTCCAGGATAAGTATTCGTCTTAAAGGCAACTTGTGCCCACAGCTCTTCTTTGGCCTTCTTATTGATGCTAATAGAAAGTTGTGGTAACAGGGTAGATTCACTGCTTACAATCTCAACCAGTGTCAGATTCTTATCCTGCATATAGGCACAAATCTTATCGACATCTCCTGTTAAGGAAGGCCCATCGTATCCTTCTTTAGAATTATGGGGTGTGTAATAGGCACAAGCCAGAATTAAGTTGGCATAGGTATCTGCCTTTTCGGCAAGGGCTTGCCTGAATCGATCCACATCCTTTAAGACTGACGCCCGAACAGGATAACTTGCCCCAAAAAGTCCTTGCCGTATCTGGGGGTGCTTCTTGATCCACCGCCAACATTCCGGACTTACAAGTTGCTCTTTTTTTGCATTGGTTTCAAGTGAGTCAATATAAAAGCCCAGGATATGTTCATTGATGGTCCCATTGGCTGTTTCAAATTGCTTGATAAGTTGATCCTTTTGTGACGCAGTCAATTGAATCACCCCGTCTTGTGCAAAAAGACTAAGACCAGTAAAACAAATTAACACAATAAACATACGACTTGAAAGCTTTGTGTACATTATTAATCTCCAGGTGATCTAGATGATTATTAGGGGCTAATCCATAAAGATACAGATTGGTTCGTTTTACCAAAAAGATTTAAGGCGTTAATTGACTACGACTCAGGGTCATTTCATGGTGGATTTCGCCGGTATCCCGAACCAATCGGAACGTTACTTTTGGATCTTCTAGTGTGGCGTCAATACTAAATTCCCCAAAGGCATATTGACCCTTGAGGAGGTAAAAAGGATTGTCACCACTGGGGGCTCCACTACGACCACCCATGCTGGCTGCTTCAAATTCATAAAACTTAAATCCATTGGGGCGAGGAATGGTAAATCCCCTGGCGCCATGACGGTCACCGGAAATAAACATCACACCGCCAATATGGTTTTTCTCAATAAATTGAAAAAGCTCTTCACGTCCATTAGGATCCCAAACGCCCCAAGAGTCTTTTCCATTAGACACATAATCACTCCACATGGTTCCGCAGGAGATAATAATGAACGCCCCCTTACAGGCCAATAACTCCTGTTTCAACCATGCGGTTTGCTCTTTTCCGAGAAATTCTTTTGGATTCTTCTTTTCACCAACTCTGAAATAACGATTATCCAGCATAATCACATCGCAGGGACCAATTTGTGTGTGGAAGAAGATACCACGACGTTCGTCATTAAAGCCATTTGAAGGATTATTCCAACTGGAAGTAAAGACATCACAGACACCCTGCTTATCCTTGAGCTTATAGCCTTCAGGAATGCCTGACTTATCATTGGCAAAATAATCGTGATCATCCCAAGCCGCATAGGTTGGGACAGTACAGGCCATGGTTTGCCAGGCCTTGTGAAAATCACGCAATAGATAATCTGCTCGATGCATAGACAGGAGATTGTAGCGGTCCTGAACGGCAATATCGCCATACACCAATAAGGCATTAGGCTTGCGTTTGATCAGGGTATCTGCCTGAGCTTGGTTACTGAGCCCCCAGCGATGAAAACAAGTACCAAAGGTAATTCGTACTTTTGAAGGCTTACCAATGACGGGAGATGTTGGAATGACTGCAAAACCAGGAATGGTTATTTCATACCCATCAACAAAAACCGCATAGGGATGGGAGGTATTGGGGCCCAAGCCTGTTACAGGTACAATCGCCACAAGATCCGATTCATTCGTACTTTCAACAGGACCAAAGATCCGATTTTCCCCCTTAACGGTGATATGTACCTCCACTGAGGCTGGTCGTACTGTGCGAAGCCAAACTCTAGCCCCTTCAGAACTCACCACACCCAACATCGGCCCACCGAGATGATGGATATTGTGCTTTTTAACAACAGCCTGCACCTCAGAACTAGCGGATACATCGGCAAAAGTGGCTGAATAGTCTTTAGTTTTAAGGGCATTATAACAAGCAGAGTAGGTATCAATCACAGATTGATCGATCTCGCCAGCAAGCTCCAAAAGGAGAATCGAACTAACCAAGTTGCCGTTTTGTTTACCGGCCTTTTTTGAGTCTTCATTCTTTGCAAATAGAGTACTGGTGTAAAACAAGTCCAAAAGTAATATGATAATAAACAAACGCTGAATCATTTTGTTACTCCTAAGTCTTCCCTTTTTTCCGTTTTCAACAACACAGTATCCGCCGATAGATTACTCACAAGTAAGCCTGATTGTTATAACGCTATTACCAGGATTTAGTAGTGGGGTGATGTTATGTCATTTGCACGGTTTACTTTACGAATCTTAATCCAGTTAAAATTATTCCCATCATCTAAAAACTCGAGTTTGAAGGAATGCTTACCTGCAGTCAAGGATACGTCATACGTATGAAGACTCGCCCACTTCTGCCAGCCATCCGTATGTCCAACATGTTCAGTTGCTATTAATCTTCCATTATCATAAAACTTCCAATTGTTTTCATGATCGTCAGAAGCCACTCTGAATTCAATATCATAGGTTCCGTCAGAAGGAATGTCTATATTGTCGAACGCAATCCATTCACCGATATTGGTATCAGTTAGATTATCCCCACCATTGATGTCCGTACATGTTTCAATCTTCAAAGCCCTGGATGAGGAACTCCAATTCTCTGCTTGTAGTGTAAGCGTATCACTATAATTGATAAACTGATCCTGATTATCGTTGATTATTTGAACTTCCTGTATTTGGCAAGTTTCTGCCCCTGGAAACTCTGATATGGAAATTCTGATATACCTGAAATAAGATGACTCGTTGACAATGTCTGTAAATGTTTGAGCACTCGTGGTATTCGATTCATTATCAACCAACATAGTCCAGTTGTATCGGTCATATGAACCTTGGATAGCGTATTTATATGCGGCTTCAGAATTAAACATAGTTGTTAATTCTTTTATTTTGAACTCACCGGCTAGATCC
Organism: uncultured Pirellulales bacterium; assembly: GCA_964494325.1. Classification (GTDB taxonomy): domain Bacteria; phylum Planctomycetota; class Phycisphaerae; order Sedimentisphaerales; family Anaerobacaceae; genus JAIPFM01. Next base: position 2,439 of record CAZBTJ010000073.1, on the reverse strand, counting down.
ACTTCCAGCCATTTGCCAAGAGATCCATTTCCCGATTCCCAGATAGTCCGAGAATCGCCATTGATGGCATACGAGGGCAGGTTTGAACCCGAATAATCTGATGCGTTTACACTTTTGCCGCTAGCAGCGATATTACCATTGATGATCGCTCTACTTGGTACATTATTAGCTACACCTTTAGTTTGAGTTACTTTATGAGGCCATCCATCCGAATCAAATCCACCCCAATAATCAATCGCTAGCTTCCTGTGCTCCCATTTGAAGCCGGCTTGTCTGTAATCATAGTGACTGGTTAGCCACATCTCTGATCCATCTGGTGAACTTGTATACCCCCCATGCCCTGGACGATAATCCCCATAATAAACTGGACTCTCTTTACTCCCCCATAGTGTATAGGGGCCAAATACTGAATCTGAATAGCCCATGACTAAATAATAACCTCTATTTCTGCCACTTTTATCACTGCCCGTAGTAGCACCAAATATGTTATATCGATTATTATGTTTAACCATATAGGGCCCTTCACTCATCCCCTCAATTTTATACTTATGTAGGTTTCCTATGGTTTTCCAGTCACTGCTTAATGGGTGCATCTGTCCATGCTTATATAAAAGATAAGACTTTCCATCCGTGTCCACGAAGATATTGATATCATTCGCCATCCCAGGTTTATTATCGACTGCCGCATAGTCCGTATAAGGCCCTAATACTGATTTGGAGCGCACTAACAGAAACGGTTTCTTCTGCTGTCTCCTGAATCGAGTTGTCATCGCATAATAATACCCATCATAGTGATATCCTTCAGGAGCCCAGTGGCAACCTTCTGAACTGCTAAATATCTTATAAGGTCCACTCCAGTTAACCATATCTCTTGATTTAAACACAGGAATCCACTTTACAGTAGCAGCACCAGGACATGCAGTGCCATATACATAATAGAATTCACCATATTTCATGATCCATGGATCGGCAACAAATGGCCCTAAAGGATTTGTATACGTTTCAGCAATCGCCACACATGGCATTAAGCACCATAGCAATAAAACACAAATCGAATAAAGTACTTTATGGTTCATTCTTTTCTTCTCCAGCTTATTATTAACTATGCCCATACATTCACTAATTTCAGAAAAGGACTGCTATGCCATTCTCACTCATGATATCTATTGATTAGCTAATCCTTTACAGGAACCTGTGTTGCTTCGGGCATTGGCTTGATATTTGAACTGGTATCTGAAAAACCGTACCAGTAAGTCGCTACACTGTAATCAACTTGGCAGGTTTTATCCCAATGCCAGATTTCCATATCCAACTGTAGTGATTGGTGAAATGGCATGGCATCCAATGCACGGGTTCTTGTTTCCGTACTATAGCCCTGTGTAATTCGATCGTAGTTGATTTTTGCCTTCGTGTTTCTATCGTAGTTATTGACTCTCACCTGGGCATGGAAGGGATGATCATAAAACGATCTATTCCGCCCACCATAGGCATAGGCATAGTAATCTTCTGTACCTGTCCCAAAGATGGATGGGAAGGACTCACCATCTACCCAGATTTTGGCATCGCCTTCACCCCACCATATTTCCACAGGATTGAAGATCGTCAGTGTATCACCGACATACACCCCTTTGCCTATGAGTCTGATATAGTTCCAGTCAGCATAGGGTTGCGTATTCATTTGGAACTGAGCCTTAAAATTACTGTGAAAATACATGGAGTCTTCACCCCATACCCATGATCCTGTTGTGGCAGTAAGCTCTACGTCAATCGCTTCATTGTGCAGGTTTAGAAGACTTAGACTCGCTGTCTCTTCATAGGGCATCACCCAGCGACAACTCAAAACACCCTCATGGGTCACACTGCGATACCAACCATCAAAGGGGTGTAATCCAATGCCCGCACCAAAAAAATCACCCACAGGGCACCAAATGGTTTCCTGCTGATCAAACTTTATTCTTAGAATCAGCGATCGTGTCACTTGTGGATTGGAGTAATCGCCTAACTGAACAGATAGATACCGAAGGGCATGACCTCCATCAGGTAAATCCAAGAATACCTCTTGCTCTGGGGAAATCGTTTCTTTTAGCGTACTGACAAGACCGGCTGCTGTTTTAGGATGAGTCAAGTCATGCCCAACTTTCTTGATAAGGGCTTGAGCGTTTTGGATAATCTCTTTGCTAACTGTTTCTACAGCTGTCGTTTCAGGATACTCACGATAGGTAAAGATATAATAGTGAGGTTTCATGTCCATGGTGATCTTACATTGCTTTGAGCATAACAACTAAGGCATGTCAGAAACACCAGCAATGCACTTGTTATTTTCATATGAAACATCATTTTCCTTTCGTACTACTAAACACTAGCGACTAACGACTAATCACTTAATCGTGTCTTTCCGGCAAGCCTGTATGAAATAATTTTTCCCAGGTGCTATCCTAT
>CAZBTJ010000072.1:0-26930 GCA_964494325.1 uncultured Pirellulales bacterium | reverse complement strand
TCCTTTAATAGTCCTAAAAAACCTGTCGTACATTATTTATAGATCGTCCAAACACTGACCGTACTATAACGGATTCCTGCAAAACAAACCAAAGACCTTTACCGAAAAAGACTCATAATATTCTGTAAATTGATCCAAAATCTAAAGGGCGAAACGTTCTTTGAGCCGAGCCTGCACGTTCTCAGGAATCAGATTCGACAAATCACCGCCCAAAGACGCCACTTCTCGAATCAATGTAGAGCTGAGAAACCCGTACTTCTCGCTGGTCATCACAAAAAAGGTCTCAATACCGGCTACGGCTCGGTTTGTCATGGCCAACTGGAACTCGTACTGCACATCCGTAAGGCTACGAAGCCCGCGAAGCACCAAATTGGCACGTCGCTGGGCAGCATACGTTACCATCAAGCCGTCAAATCCCTCCACCGACACATCAGGTATATCCTCAATGAGCTCCTCAATCATGGTCACACATTCCGCCGGCGAAAAAAGCTGATTCTTGTGTGGACTTCTCCCCACCGCCACTATCACCTCATCAAACAGCCCCACAGCCCTCTGAATCACGTCCAAATGGCCATTCGTTATAGGATCAAATGATCCTGGAAAAATAGCTCTTACATGTTTCTTACCCATACAATTTATCCCTTATAAAAAAATCAAATGGGCGTTATAGTATACCGCCTGAAGAACGCCCAGTCCAGAGTTCTAACCCCAAAAACACATTTACTATTACAGAAGCTAATACTCAGAATAGCGCAGACCTTCACTGAAAAAAATCGCCCGTCACAAACACTACAGCACTCATCACCTATAGATTCAAACCGCCCCATCTGGTTTGAAAGTCTCTGTTTAATCCAATTTCCTATTGCATAACAGGCCAACAATCTGTAACAATATGGGTAGTATATGAATGGTCTATTGTAGGATCCTCCGAACTTTGGTATCTCTGATTTGTCATGGAAGGTCTGTCTCTATTTGAAAGTAGATGAAGAATCCCTTAATATTACAGGCAAGGATATCTACCTGCCGATATATATGTGACTTCATATTTGAACTCTGAATAAAAATTGCTTCTAACAGTTATCACAGCATTTAACCGTTTTTATTGAAGGAGGCCAGTCATGAGTCCAAAGCAAATCTTTCTCGTAAGTCTGTTGCTTATTGTGGGCCTTGCCGTCAGTCCCGTATTCGCAGAGTTGATCGCTTACTTCCCCTTTGAAGAAGGGCAAGGCACGACCACGATAGATGCCACAGGCAATGGCAATAACGGCACCTTGACAGGAGACGTGGAATGGGTCTCCGGCTACCAGGGCAGTGGCGTAAACTTCGATACAGCCGGTGAAAAAATTCTGATCGGCCCTCTTGATCCCACGGATGGTACTGACGCCATGACCCTGGCGGCCTGGATCAATTGGGAGGGACAGGGACATAGTATCACGCAACAGGGCATCATTGGCAAACGCCTGGGCTGGGACCCCTACACCACCGTCAAGTGGTTCTGGCAGACCAATCCATCTGGCGATCTAACGTTTAGAGTCGGAGGTCAGGGTCTGTGGTGGAATAATGCGATCCTCGTGCCTTATGAAAATGAGTGGACCCATGTGGCAATAACCTGGGATAACGGCGACGCTGTGCAGTATATCAATGCCGAGGAAGTATCAGTCGGAAATATTCCATTTAGAGATACTGCGAACGCTACCCAGGTGACAATTGGTTGCGTCGGAGAAGACAACACTGAAACATTTGTAGGCACCATTGATGAAGCCCGGTTTTATAACCACGTGCTGTCAGCTGAGGACTTGGTCAAAGCCATGACAGGCGATGTCATCTCAGCCTTTGCACCCAGGCCGCCTGACGGAGGCACAGATGTGTACAGAGATACCCTTCTCACGTGGGCGCCTGGAGAACTGGCTGGTACACACAATGTTTACTTTGGCTCGACTCGCGAGGATGTTGATGCCGCCGATGCAGACAACACAATTAACGTTATAAGCAGTCTGGGACAGGATGCAAATTCTCTGGTGCTTGATCGACTGGCGTTGGGAAAAACCTATTACTGGCGAGTGGATGAAGTGAATGCCACGCCCGACAAAACAGTCTTTAAAGGATCTGTGTGGAGTTTTGAAGCAGAACCCTATTCCATTCAGATAGCAGGCTCTGAGATTACGGTCACTGCATCAAGTTCTTCCAACGAATACTCTTTGCCTGAAAACACCATCAATGGTTCTGGATTGGGTGAGAATGACACACATGCCATAGACACCGAAACTATGTGGTTTTCAGCCACGAACGATATGGACCCCTGGATTCAATATGAATTTGATGGTATCAAAAAGCTGGACGGTTTGAAAGTCTGGAACTCCAACAGCTCAGCGGAAGGCTTCATTGGCTATGGCGTTAAGGGTGTTCAGATTGAATACTCAATGGACGGTGAAACCTGGGACGTCTTCGAGGATATCAATGAGTTCAGTCGGGCATCAGGCAATCTCACGTATGATCAGTACGATACTATCAACTTCGGTGGCATTGCAGCAAAGAGGGTTCGTTTCAATATCCAAAGCAACTGGGGCGGATTCTTGAAGTCCTACAGTCTTAGTGAAGTCCAGTTCACCATGATTCCTGTCAAGGTGCGTACACCGGTCCCGGCATCGGGCACAGCGGATGTGTCGCCCAATGCTGTGATTTCTTGGCGTCCAGGTCGCGATGTGGATCAGCACGTCATCTACTTTGGTACGGATGCAAATGCTGTAATAAATGGATCAGCTAACTCTGTGAGTTTCAACGCAAGCAGTCTGGATCTAACCTCCCTTGACCTTAGCCTGGGCCAGACCTATTACTGGCGTGTGGATGAGGTCAACGAAGCAGAAGCCACAACGACCTGGGCAGGTCCTGTGTGGAGTTTTAGCACAATAACTGCGATTATTGTCGACGACTTTGAACGCTACACTAACGATAGTCCGAATCGCCCGTTCCAAACATGGCTTGATGGCTTCGGCTATTCTGCAGATAAATTCTTTACTGTTGGGTATGGTGGTAATGGCACCGGCTCAGGGGTAGGACATGATATCTGGAATGCCATCAGTCCTCACTATAATGGCAATATCATGGAAACTGATAATATCAGAGGCGGTCGCCGATCCATGCCGTTCTACTACAACAATACCAGCGCTGTGGCATCTCAAATCGATCGACACTGGTCCACACCACAGAATTGGAGTCAAAATAGCATCAAAACTCTGGTGGTCAATTTCCATGGTGATCCAAACAATACAGGCACGTCTGTCTATGTGAAGATCAATGGCAAGAAAGTAACCTATCCTGATAATGCAGATCTCAAACGGTCGATCTGGCATTTTTGGTCAATTGACCTGGCTTCTCTGAGCACCAACCTTGAAGCAATCACCAGCATGAGCATAGGTGTTGAAGGGACGGGTTCAGGTATGATCCTCCTGGACGACATCGCCCTCTATCGTGAAGGCCCCTCGTTGATTGCCGCCTGGTACAGTCTCGAGAACCATACGAATGACATCACCGGTAACGGCCACGATGGCACGGCCATGGGGAGTCCCACCTATGTGACTGGCGCTGAAGACATGGGCATGTCCTTTGTGGACGAAGGCAATTATATCGATGTGGGCACGTACAATCCCTCTAACGGCACTGGTCAATTGTCTGTCTCATTCTGGGCTCAATGGAATGGCGTGACGGGTAACTACCAGGGCCTGATTGGCAAACGTAACTCATGGTCTGCTGACGACATGATGTGGCAAATCGAGGCAAACAACGGTGACGGTGGAATTTCTTTCAAACAAACAGATTCAAATTCAGGCAGTGGCAATCCTGTCCTGCCTGTTGGCGAATGGACCCATTTGGGTGTAAGTTATAATGGCAGCACTGGCCGGTTCTACGTCAATGGGGCTGAAACCGGGTCAGGTGCCTTTGAATTTGGCACAGACACCCAGTCGGCACTGGTCATAGGCGCAGTCCAAGGCGATGGAGGCAGCCCCTTCAACGGTGCTTTGGACGAAGTGAAACTATACAACCGTCCCTTATCAGTTGGAGAAATGAGGGTTCTCGCGGGATTGGAGTAACGTCGTTTTTCAGTAAAACGACGCATGTCTGACCTTCTACAGGCGGCCTTTATTTCTAAAGGCCGCCTTTTTTCTACAATCGCCTAATGAAAACAGGCCGACCGCTCAGCGAATAACACCCAGAATGGCCGCTGATAAAGGGATGAAATAATCCTTAAAACCGGCTTTTACCCAAGTTTAATCGCGTAAAGTGCGTACATGGCAAAATATGAGGTGAAAACCTGGGACATTCAGGCCATTTGAAGAGGCATCTGGACACCAGTTTTATATTGCATTGGAGACCAATAATTTGTAATAATGTGGGGTGTATTGTGAATGGTACATTCGACAGAATATTCGGTTTTTGGTGCTTTGGAATATTTGGCCTGGTTTTTTTGATTTTAATCTGGACAAAGGCTTTCCAACTGTTTTTTGTGTATAGTTTTTGCTGGCGAGTCAAATCTGTGTCTTCGGAAAAACCACTCATCCATTGCATCAATCAAAACATATGGGTTCTGCACAAGATGACGAATAACTTCTGATGAAATGTTATTGAAGAGACCGAATAAGCAGAAGTCAACATGGTTAGGCTGCTCAGCAGCTAATTACGAAGGAGTAAGTGTCATGAGGAATCGATTAGTCTGGGTCACAGCGATCCTGTGTCTGGGATACCTGGGCGTGAACCCAAGTTTCAGCCAAGAAGTGGAAAATCTGCTTACAAACGGAGGTTTTGAGACTGGAGAGATGGCCCCATGGGTCACCTACGGAGGAGTCACCACGGAGGTCGTGGATGAACTTGTGGACGCTTCAGTTCCTGAAGAGCCAATTGAGGGAAACTATGCAATCCATCTGGTAGTTGAGGCAGCTGGTGCCAATAGTTGGAACATCGGTCTGCAAAACCAGAATTATGTATTTGAAAAAGGAAAACACTACACGCTTTCCACCTGGATGAAGTCCAAGAGTGGTGAACTCCAGGTACGACTCAAACCAGAGCTTCAGGTAGATCCCTGGACAGCCTATGGTGAGTTGGAAGTTACTATTACCGAGGAGTGGGCAGAGTACAGTACCACCACCCCCGTATTTACCGAAGACGTATCGCCGTCAAGCATCACGTACCACATAGGTTTTGCAGCAGGTGATTTCTGGATGGACGGCGTGCGGTGGTACGAAGGCGACTATGTAGAGCCCGGTTTTCTTAATGACATCTCCGCCTCAAACCCCATCCCTGCCAGCGGCGATACAGACGTAGCTCGTGATTACACCGTTCTAGGCTGGAAACCTGATTCTCTGGCAGACACTCACAATGTCTATTTCGGCGAAACCTTTGCTGATGTCAATGCAGCAGGCGTTGGCAACACTGAAAACGTCATTAGCAGCCTGGGCCAGGACGCCAATACACTGGCATTGGACCGGTTGGAATTGGGAGCCACCTATTACTGGCGTGTGGATGAAGTCAACGCAACACCTGATAAATCTGTCTTTAAAGGTGCTGTGTGGAGCTTTGAAGTGGAACCTGCATTCTATACGATCCCAGGAACCAGTATAACCGCCACAGCCTCAAGCACAGGCGTTCCAACCGCTAGTGCTGACAGAACAATTGACGGATCAGGCCTGAATGCTGAGGGACAGCATTCCATCAAGATTGGTGACATGTGGATCAGCACAAACGAAGATCCGAACAAGTCGATTCAATATGAATTTGACAAAATCTATCAACTGAACGATTTGAAAATATGGAATCAAAACCAGGGCATCGAAACCTCCTTTGGTGTTGGCGCGAAAAACATCACCGTTGAAACCTCCCTGGACGGTGTAGAATGGCATGTCTTTACAGAGATGGAACTGGCTCAGGCACCGGGCATCCCCACATACGAAGGGGCGCCTTTGATTCCCATGAATGGTACAACTGCAAAGTTTGTGCGCATCAACATTCATGACAATTGGTTCGGCTTTATACCTCAATCGGGAATCAGCGAGATTCAGTTTACATACATACCCACAATTGCACGGTACGAAATTCCTGTCAGTGGCAGTGTCAATGTGGCCCCTGACACCGTACTGTCATGGCGAGCCGGACGTCAAGCTGGCGAACACCAGGTCTATGTCGGCACAGCAGCCGATGTATTAGAACTCGCTGCCACGGTAACGGAACCTCGTCTTGACCTCAGCACAGTAAACATTGACCTTGGCAAGACCTATTACTGGCGCGTCGATGAAGTCAACGAGACAGAAACCTCATTATGGACAGGTCCTGTCTGGAGCCTAACCACGGCCAACTTGTTGATCGTCGATGATTTTGAAAGCTACGGCAACATCAGTCCGAATCGCCCGTTCCAGGCATGGCTTGATGGCTATGGCTATTCACCCGACGAGTTCTTTACTGTGGGATACGCAGGCAATGGCACAGGCTCAGGTGTCGGACATGACATCTGGAGTGCCATCAGTCCTTACTACAATGGCGATATCATGGAAACAGTGACGGTCAGGGGCGGTCGCCAATCCTTGCCATTCTACTATGAGAATACCGGTGCGGTGGCGTCTCAAATCGATCGCACCTGGTCTACGGGACAAGATTGGAGCCAAAATGGCATTCAAATACTTATCGTGAATTTCTATGGTGACCCCAACAATACCGGGACCTCAGTCTATGTAGAGATCAATGGCACCAAAGTGACCTATCCTGAAAATGCTGATCTCAAGCTGGCTGGCTGGCATCAATGGTCTATTAATCTGGCCTCTCTGGGCATTAATCTTAATGCTGTAACAAGTATGAGCATCGGTGTTGACGGTATCGGATCAGGCATGATCCTTGTGGACGAACTGGGGCTCTATCGCCAGGGACCGTCGTTGATCACCGCCTCGTACAGCCTTGAGAACAATACCAATGACGACTCTGGCAATGGCCATGATGGTATAGCAGTGGGTGATCCCGTCTATGTTGCAGGGGCTGAAGGTATGGGCCTGCTGTTCGATGGTACAGGCAACCAATATGTCGATCTTGGCAACTATAATCCATCAGAGGGTACAGGGCAACTATCCGTATCCCTGTGGGCCCAATGGCAAGGCTTGACCACTTTTTATCAGGGCCTGATAGGCAAGCGTGACACCTGGGCGACGGACGAAATGATGTGGCATATCGAAGCAGATTTGGTTGATGGCGCCATCAAATTCCAACAAACTGCCGGCGGTGTTTTCCCTGGTCAGGCTTTACCGATTGGCGAATGGACACATGTGGGCATCAGCTTTAATGGAAGCCTGGCTCGAATCTACATCAGCGGCATTGAAGTTGGATCAGGCGGTTTCTCATTTGGCACAGACACAGTAGCCTCTTTCCAATTTGGTTCCTGTGAGCCCAATGGTGGCAACCCGTTCAACGGCGCTCTGGATGAGATCAAGGTGTACAATCGTGCCTTGTCAACCACAGAGATAGAATCTCTGGCAGGTCTATAAGGGACTTCTGAAGTCTCACATGTTTCAAGTTTTCCAGGCGGCCTTGATTGTCAAGGCCGCCTGTTTTCTTAAGCTAATGGCAGACGAGATGCCTGAGTCGTTGAAATTGTAGTTCAAACACTGTCACAATGCCTCTGTCCAGAGTCGTCTGGTCCTCTGCCGACTCACCATGAACCCTCAACAGAGCACCCCCACTGAACCGTGAATTTCGTTTATTGTTTTTCTAACGGTTTAACCCAGCGATCCAGCCAAGCCAAAACCGTGTCATACCATAAAACGGAATTATGGGGTTTGAGGACCCAGTGGTTTTCATCTGGAAAATAAAGCAACTGACTGGGAATTCCCTGTCTTTGAAGCGCATTAAATGTGCCCAAACCCTGCGTGTCCACCACACGATAGTCCAAAGCCCCATGAATAACGAGCATGGGTGTTTTCCATTGGCCCACAAATCTGACTGGATTGTGTTTTTCATAGGCCTCAGGGTTTTCCCACGGTGTCCCCTGGTGGTCCCGCTCAGGAAACCAGAGTTCTTCCGTATCAAAATAAGCCATACGTTCATCCAGGTTGCCATCGTGATTAACCAAACACTTGAAGCGATCGGGCCATTGCCCCGCAATCCAGTTGATCATGTAGCCACCAAATGAACCGCCCAAGGCACCCACACGCGAACCATCCAGCCAGGGATATTGTTCTAAAGCTGCGGCCAGACCCTTCTGCAGGTCCTCTAGGGGCTTACCGCCCCAGTCACCCTGAATCGAATCCGTGAACGCCTGTCCATACCCTGTGGACCCGTGAAAATCAATCATCACAGCCGCATAGCCTGCACCTGCGTAAGCCTGGGGATTCCAGCGGTAATGAAACGTATTATTGAATGAGCCCTGAGGACCACCATGAATCAAGAATGCCACAGGATATGTTTGGGTCGGGTCAAAATCCACGGGCTTGATCACAAAACCGTAAACGGTCTCATTATGCCACCCTTTAAAGGAAAACTGCTCATAGTCTCCCATATCAACGTCTTCTAAGCGATCGGCGTTTATGGCGGTGACCGCGTTTTTGTCTCGTCCCTGCGCTGAAATGCTATAGAGTTCAACGGGACTTTTTAGATGGCAATGGCCATAGATCAGACGATCCTCTGTCACATCAATGCCCCGCACAGCACCGTCTCGAACCAGGGTGCGTACCCTGTCGGTCGTCAGATCAATGCCAAATAAAGACACCTGGCCTGTGTTGGCGGCCGTGACATACAGTGTTTTGTTGTCAGGCGAAAAACACAGGTTGGATGGACTTCGATCCCACGCCTTTGCCAGGACGCGTTTGTCGCCTGACGGCCAATCCTGCAATACAATCTTGTACTGATCCGACTCATAGCCGGGTGTGGACATGGCCAGATACGCCAGGGTCTTTCCGTCCGGTGAAAACACAGGACTCGTATCCCAGGCTTCATTCTCAGTGGTCAGGCAAACCGGTTTTTTCTGGCCATCAATGGATGCCAGATACAGGTCAAAATCCGTGGACCAGGGCTCTGATTTTCCGACGTCACGCGCGCTGAATACCACAGCTTCACCATCCGGTGTAAACGTGATCTCCTCGGGACCACCAAAGGGCTTGGAAGGTGTGTCAGCATCCATGGCCTTCATCACATCAACCAACTTATCAGTCCGCCGGTCCAGCACAAACAGGTGCGATCTCCGTCCATCTTTCCATGTGTCCCAATGACGGACAAAGACTAATTCATATAAACGCCCGGAGGCAGGATCTTCTTCTGTGGCTTTGATTTGTGTTTCAGTTTGCTCAATGGTCATATTAGGAAAAACGTCCAGAGTAAATCCAATGTGACGACCATTCGGTGAAACAACCAAATTCCCAACATCCAAAGGCAAATCAGTCACCTGCTGGGCTTCTCCCCCTAACACGGACAATGCCCAGACTTGAGAGGAACCAGACCGAGTAGACAAGAACAAAACAGACTGTCCATCAGGAGACCAGCGTGGATTATGGTCCGCTTCAGACGCCGTGGTGAGCTGACGAAGATCGCGGCCCTGCGTATCCACCATCCACAAATCTGTCCTACCTTTGTTCGCCTCAAGATCCGTTTTTCGAACCACAAACACAATTTTGGCGCCATCAGGGGAGACATGAAAGTCGGATATACGATCCATGGCCAGCATATCACGAATTGAAAGGGGATGGGATGCCTCAGCGGCACTGCACATCCCAATCAACACGACCAGTATCCATCGCATTCTACTCATAAATCACTCCTTTTTTTTAATCAAATTGGGCTATATCGTTCTGGTCTGAACCCACCAAGTAAACTCTGTTTTTACCCGATCGTTTTGCTTCCAGCAAGGCCTCATCTGCCTTTTCAAATAACTGTTCTACGGTATCCCCATCATAGGGGTAACTGGCCAGCCCCCCACTAATGGTCAACACGCCCTTGCCATCCGGCCCCAACAGGTTCAAATCTGAATCCTCCAGTGCCCGTTGAAAACGCTTGGCAATGAAAATGGGCTCTCTTGGATGGTCCATTCGGTCCAGACGACGTTCCTGGGCTGCTGCATCTCGTTTTTTTAGGGGGTCATCCCAAAAAATCACAGCAAACTCATCCCCACCGATTCGCCCCACCACATCATGAGTTCGACAACAACTCCCCATCAGTACAGCTGCCTCTTTCAGAATATGATCCCCTGTGGGATGACCATAACAATCATTATAATGTTTGAAATCATCAATATCATACATCATAAGTGTGACCCGACCAGCGTCATGCTTGGCACGTTCGAGAATCTGACGTAAGAATTCCCAGATATACCGCCGGTTCTTCAGGCCAGTCAAGTCGTCTTCCGTAGCCAATTTTTCCAGGGCGTCAATACATTCGCTGCGATTGTTCTGCGTCACTTCTTTGACAGGTTGGAATAACAGGTCATGCACCTGCGTCAAAGTCACAGGACCCACGAGATAATCCCGAATGAGTGGACCATTCGAATCTGTCATACAAGCACGGATCTCAGGTTCATCCACAATATCAGTGAGCGCATAGATCGGAGCATCATTGTGGCTTTGTGCAGCCTGCACAATGTCACAAAGCGGATATCCAAGGCGTTCTGTAATCAACAAGATGGCGTGATAAGACTGAGTTGACGCGGCATAGATGCCGTCCAACACATTTTCATACACATCAAACATCCGAGACTCCAGGGCATTTGACTCTACAATCGTGCCAGAGGCCTGCCCAATCACCAGGATCATTGGCTTGGGTTCATTCATTCACATTGTCTCCAAATAGGGCCGCCAATTCTGCCTCCGAAACAAGGGGATTTTCGCGTAGTATAACACCACCAGCCTGACCTGGGCGAGCGTTCTCCAGGCGTTTTACCCATGCATTAAATGCTTCTTTTCTTGTAAAGACTGGCACACCCAAAGATTGAATCTGCTCGATCCTATCCCACGAGCTGCTACGCGTGGCCCAGGCAGAACAGACAACGCCCCGCTGTTTCAACCATGTGAGAAGACGACCCGGCCTGGCCGTCAGAGATTCGACCGAGCCCATACATATCACCAGTGTGTCAGTCACGTGCCCGAGCCGTGCCACCAGGTGCAAATCAGAGTCACAATGATGGATACCCCACTCCTGTTGTACCAATGAATTGAAAACCTCGTCCCAACTCCGATGCACTGGACCATGGAGCACTAAAATGTGCTTGTCATGAACAGGCATTGATAAACACCTCCTCCATAGAACACTTATTTGACTCTGTATAATAGCACTTGGGCGTCAGATCTCAACTGCTCAGCGTTTTGGAGACAACAGGTAATCTGTTGAGCAGTTCTTTAACCTGTGTACTGAAAGCACTGTCAGGATAGAGATTTTTGAAACTCTCCAATGTATTAATGGCATCCTTAAGCATGTCGCCTTTTTTTTCTGAATTTGTCTGGCTCTTGTACAAATTGATCTTGAGCAATCCCAACTCAAACAAGGCTTCAATGCTGCCATCTGCATTGGAAAACTCTCGACGCAGTTCACCCAAACGTTGTTCTCGCACCTCGCTATCAGCAATCAGCTTGGCCTGAGCCAAAGCCACATTGTCCCGCAAACAATCCTGGGGGCCCAGTAACTCCATAATGGAAGCCAAACGACTTGGATAGTCCAACGTCTGAGAATTGAGCTTAATAAATTCAGCCAAACGACCACGGGATGCAGCGTCAGGGCCTCTGTTTTCAGGGCCAATCAAGTTAAGTAGACGATTGATACGCGCGTGAAGCTCCGTAAACTTAACCTGGGTCATAACGCTCTGAGCAGGTGGTTTGAAATAGCTAGTCACACCATCCAATTCACTCCCCTCATTGGCCTGTTTCATTAAATCGACCACCATGGCGTTGCTCTGATTCAACAGTTCTGTGGCAGGTTCAAACCGTTCTTGCCCTGCCCAGTGCATCGCAATTCGCCATCGGGCCTCCAAAGACTCAGCTTGATCCGGAAACTGTGTATATAATCGATACCAAATGGGCCTTGAACGTTCCAACGGGTAGTCCACGTAGAAATGCAGGACTTCCCTGTTCTTTAGCCATGTAACGTCTGGACTGTATTCTGTCAGCAATCCCTTGTAATAAAGAGCCACAGCAATACGTTTACTGGCCACGCGACGTCGAAGCAGTTCCCTATGCATAAACTCGGGCATCCACCATGATTTCTGGGGATCTATAAACAGATCGTACTGTTCATTGAGCCGCTGACGCTGGGTCAGAAAATCCAAGTGCTCAGGAATGCCAGACGCTTCGAACCATTCTGGCCACTGTTCATGTCCCAATTGAATGACCATCTCCTGCTTGAGTCGCTCTCGTAAACGATTCGGGTCTGTGGGATAAAAGAAATTGGCCAGGTACAACTTCACCTTGGGATTATCCAATACTGTGTCAAAATCATCCTTGATCGTATGATCATGGAACTGAGACACTTCTTCGGGATTGTTTTTGGCCACGTACAATTGGTAGGCCAACTCATTAAACCCTATCTTGGCCTGAAATACACCGACAGCGATGCCCAAAAACACCCCCGTGGTAATCCAAATAAGGCCGGGTTTGTACCGAGTAAAATGGCCAATAGCCAATACAATCCCGGCTATGGCCAATCCAACTAACCAAGCGCAGACCCAAGGACCAAAAGAGACACCCCAAAGCAGCGCCTCATAGCCTCTGGCGCCACCGAAGTATCCCCAATAGACCAATTGAGGCGACAGACACAAAGCCACAGAAATGATACGTGATCTAAAACGAAGTGGCCTGCACGCGACCCCTACGCAACTGACCAAGAGCGCCACTGAAAAACCGGGAAGATTGGCCAAGAACAGAACGCTCAAGAGAAAAGGTAGAGAATGACTAAAGCTCATAAGCTGAGAAACTAGCACAGGTGCAATGCCAATGATGCCCATAAGAATGCCCAGCACGAGAATTTGCCAGGGATATTCATAAATACTGATACCAGACAGCACCAAGTGATCTAAGTGCCATGTATCCAACAATGCCACGCCCGCTGCATCAAAAGCAGCGAATGCTCCAGTGGCTATTTTGGACCAGAACAAACAGGTCAACGCAAAGACCATAACGGCCAAGAACCAGAAAATAAGGACATTTTCATGACTGTAATGGAGTGTGGGCCCTACCGTCATAAAAGACTTGGGAGTCACCTGGGGTGTTTTTTCCACGTCTTTATCACTCATAGCCATCCAATACCCTGTTTCTTAACCAAGCCGACTCACAAAAAACAAACACCCTTGGAGTTCAGCCAAAACAAATATTGTAGGAGTAGAATCAGACGCTTGCAACCTCTAATTTCAAAGGAGTAAGAACCAATCAATAACCATATATATCCATATTGCCTCCGGCACCATATCGGCTACTCTCGGAGGATGCTCGAGAACTACCAAAGCTGCGATAATCCTCAATGGGCTCTTTTTGGAGTTTCTTGATAACGCCGTAGGCAGAAAACAAATCTCTGGGCCAATTCTTTGCTCCAATAGGCACCCTTTGGAGGTCCTGACCATTGACGCTGCAAAGCATATGATAGGCAACCTGAGAACGCAAGTTTTTGCCCCCAAGCCATTTATTCACTTTCTCGGCACCCACAAACACAACATTCGTGGTGAAGTCCACGAGCAAAGGTTCAGGCTCAAACAGACCACCAGGCCTCATTTGTCGCGAACTGTACATAGGATCATTCTTATCTTCTTCAAGTTCAATTTCCACAGGACGGCCAATGACTTCACCGGGCTTCACAGAAAAAATCGAACTTCGCCAATACCCATCATCAAACTTTGCCACTTCGATCGAGGCAGCATTCGACACTTCCTGGAATGTGTTGGCAAAGAAATACAAACGCTGAGGAATCCCAACAAGCTCGGTCTGAGTTGAAAAATCGCTCCACAAAATAACCTGATCCTTGAAGTCGCTATCCTTCTGAGAAACTTGCCCCAGGCCAGCCACAGGATTCAGCACACCTAAGCGGATACGATACTGATACTGCTTACCTGGCTCCATAGAATCATCATGGGCCCAGAACACAATCTCATCCAGCCGATCAAAGTCCTTCATAGGGCTTAAGCGGATCTCCTCAAACGCCTGAAATACTGCATCCAAGGGGCTGGCTTTCTGCATACCGCCAACACCCTGCATGGAGGCATCATAGGCGTACATATCTTCAACACCGCCACGGGCATTACCGCCACGAACCCCGCGTCTGCTGTTTCGATCATTGCCTGTTCGGCTATTACGTGCGCCTGACATAGAATTTCGATCATTGCCGGACGTACTGCCCCGACGCCCTCGACGGCCCTCAGTACCCATCGCTGAATTTCGCCCCCCCTGCTGGCTCGTCAAACCACCACGCGTACGCCCCCGTGTACTGCCGGTGTCTCGCTGCTTGCGCTCAGATTCACGTTCCTCACGTCGCTTTTGAGAGATTTCTTTTTGACGCTCAATCACGTATTTACCGTGAAACTCAGGGGGCAACCACTCCTCATATGTAGAGGCCATCTCATAGGCAGGGGGTTGAAGAATATTTGTCCGAACAGCCTCTTCATTCAGACGGATCATACGCAAGCGTACCCCACCAGCAGGCAAATCACTGACATTCTCAATCAGGCTGTATGTCTCAGACCGGGGCAATGTGGCGATATGACGAACATCGGCCCATGGACTCCAAGTCGTATCAGGCAACGGCTCTCGTCTTTGAAGATTGACTGCTGCGAATACGGGCTTGGCCAGTCTTTCATCACGCCATTCAGCATTCAAACTGCCACCGGAAAAACTATCATAAAAACGGGCCCGTAAAGAAGCCAAATCATATCGGGCCTGAACCGTCACCAAGTCAACATCATTCACTTCGTGATCCACGGACTGATAGTCACTCTCATCAGTTACCACTTCAAAAGGCATATAAGCAGCGGCCCGAATATGCCCAATCTGAACCTGCGTCACACGACCAACATAGGGCAGCGCATATTGCCGTCCATCTGCTTTTATTTCTGTTTCATTGACAGGTCTTACTCGACTGACTCCAGAGTCAATGTGGTTAATAGAGCACGATAGAAGCCCCATGAAGCCCTCAGGCAAAGAGGTTTTGAATCCATCCAAAACTGGGTCAGTAACGTCAATGGGTGATGTTAGTTTTGAAGAATACGTCGTACCCGAGGCTGTGCTCGACTGATTCAATTCGTCCTGCACAAACCGAGCCTTTTTCTCATAAACGTATGTGTCAATACTACCTGGCGAAAAAGAGGTGTTGTCGTACGAAACCGAATTAGGGCTCATAACCACAAATACCATGAGCAACCACAGCCCAAGTATGCCAGCGATAATGAGAACTATCTTTTCAACATGCGCTTCAAAAAAGGCACCGATCTTTGCTAGTATATTTTGCATATCTAATCCTGTTTTATGTTCTGTCAGCCCACATCCGATTGCTACAAAATCTGTGCCTACTCTTCACTCGGTTTTAAGATCGCAGGTTCCCAAACGGCGTACCCCTCAAACGGGAGAAGATATTCACAAGTTAGATTTAACTCGACCACAGCATTGTCACCATAACGGTAGAACTGATGTGTCATACTATTTTGAACCAAAGGTTTGGTGTGACTGGCCAAAATAGTGATTTGGTTGTGTTTGAAACGCTGTTCCGACTGATCTCCAACATATCCTTTAAACACATGAGTCTTTGCACGACACAAGTTTTTCATAAACTCTACTTGATAAGATGCTTCGAGAACCACAGACATATTGAAATGAATAATCCTGTATTCTTCATTTGAATAGCGAGCACTCACAGGGGTTGCCAAAGACTGTTCCCCGTTGATCACGAACTGGGGTATGTTTTCTTTTTGCGTTCCGCCGGTCATACCGCCGCCATAGGAGGAACCGTAAGCACCGCCGCCACCACGGCCGCCGCCGCCACCGCCACCATACATATCATACATCCCCCCAGCCCCCCCCATGTCTGACTGATAATCCTGAACGTATTTTAAGTCAACCAGCCGCTTCACGGGAGAGGAGAGTACCGAATTTGAACCTTGATTACACTGAGCCACAGTGTCAAATACATCTTCAATGATCCAATATCCATGCTGCCAATACCAACAAGATTCAATGGCTTCATCACGACTTGTGTATTCATAGGCTGCCCAATGCTCATATCCAACAATGTCCAATGGCGTGACATACACAGCACCAGACATCGCCTTGTCCAAACAGATGACATCTTGCTTATATTTTTCTTGCTTGGCAAAGTCTTGCTGCAGATCTCCAGGTTGGCGTGCGCCTCCTCGACCTCCACGACCCGTCATCGAGGGGTCGTAACCATACGCACCATCACCTGCGCCCCCCATCATCATGCTGGAATCCATGCCCAACTCATCTGGCAAAGGAGGAACCGTTCCCTTGACCTCTTGAATCATGCCAATAATGCCGCCACAAAATGCCTTGCCAAAATCTTCATACTTTTGAGAAGCCCTATCCGTGGGCTCAGGGAAGATCCTATAGTTCAGCAAACTGCGTTGTACACACTGCTTATTGAGACGTATCATCTCGTTGGCGTCTTGTGCATAGCCAGCCAGATTCTGTCGTGCCACCATATACTGTTCTTTGGCCACCACACCATCACGCAGCAACCTGTCGCACGCTTGCCCTTTGGCCACCGATCCAGAGGCTATCTTCTTCTGAAGACTCTTGCTAAACAAAGTCGTTGGAATAAACAACAAACCAGCCACAATGACCAGCACAATAGGCACAAGCAACGCTAAATTGTTCTTCAAAAAACTGAGTTTTTCTAGAACAACACTAAGATCAGGCTTCTTAATATCCATTATGTTACACCGAGATAACTAAACTTTGGGCTCCAGTAAATCACGACACGGTCATTAGATCAGTAAATGCCCGGTGAAGCCGCAGCATCATCCGCACCTTCAACAGCAGGGGCACCATTCCATTGCAGCTTAAACTTGAGGGTAAACCAATTATCATTGATCACCATAACCGGTTCTTTGGACATGCGTTTCCTCACCTCACGACCCAATTCATCCACCTTGGGGTACGAGCTAATCGTCTCTTTTGTCACGGGATCCAGCAAAGCCACCTTTTCGCCACTCCGCATGCCCATGCCCATCATCATATTTGTACCCTCATCTTCAGGCACGCCAATGCCATAGGGCACATTCGTGCTATTGGTAGAAGATATAACAGGTCCTTTTTTTAGTTCAAAGTTATACTCTGATTCCTTCTTGTACAAAACCAATGGCCGATTCGGATCATTGGGGTCAGCCTTGTCACTCAAATGCATTAGGCGAGTCACAAATCCCCACTGAGAAGGACGACTGTCCACACCCGACGGATCAAGCAGTTTTCCGATGTCCTGATACGGACTATACCCTTCAAGAACAACGACAAATCCGGGAATCTTCGCGGCCGTTTCATCAGTCGAGGTGAGCATCCCCCGCATCTCCATCTCATAGGCGTCCATACCCATGCTCGCCATGGGATCATCTTCCGCAGAAACAGGCCCCTGAGCCACATTGATCATGTCAAAACTCGCCATGGAAAGATCTTCAGCATAAGACATCTTCATACGAGTCACGAACAACTGCTTACGGTCTCGCCTGTGAACGCGCTTTATGGCTTTGACATCACCTGCCGCAAAAGCCTCGTACAGATCCTTTTGAGTTGGATTGTTTTCTGCATTGGGCAATGCATCCACAATGGTATGTCGCACCCAAGGAATCACATCACGGTAATTGAACAGAGAAATGATCTTGTTCATGTTATCAAGATATTGTGTTTCCTGACTCTCCTCGAACTCCAAATTACTTTGGGAGTCCTGGGCATTTTTAATGGTCCTGTCAATTCTCTGACGAATTTCCGCTTTGTTCGCATAGGACATATTGTCCACAACAACACGCCCCAGCGACATGGCAGACACCAACAACAAGAAACAAGCAGCCGCCATAAATATGCGTATCTTCATGGCCCAGGCCTGCGACCGAGCAATACTCTTGGGGAGTAGATTACTTTGAATACGGCCAAAGCCAAGCCCCTGCAGAGCCAAGCCATACACCACACCAAAACCAGCCACGCTATCGTGGAACTTGGCCGCAGAGACACCCTGTGCCAAAGCCAAACGCTTAAACATGTCCGGGCGTTCCACAGGAATCTGTAGTGACTGCTGCAAATACTTGAGCAGGCCTCGAAGCTGAGTACCCCCCCCCATAGCCACTATGCGGACATATTTGGCGTTGGGATTGGCACTGCTATAAAACCCCAAAGACTTCTGGACCTCACTGGCCAAATCAGTAAACACAGGACGCATCGCCTGGAAAATCTGGCGTGCATATTTACTCACAGGCGCGGTGCGTTTGAGCTTTTCAGCTTTTTCAAAGGGAATCTTAAATGCATCAGCAATAGCCTTGGTAAAGGCATTTCCACCCAGCATAATGCATCGTTGCCACACGCCAGACGGCGTACAAACCACTAGATCCGTACTTTGAGCACCAATATTGAGCACAACCACCGGTTGATTCTCTGACCTGAACAGATCAGGACGGTCAAAAAGTATATAGTTGTATAACGCCATGGGCGACATCTGTACATGAGTGACAGGCAGATCTTCACGTTCAAAATGTTCCAACTCAGCATTGACGATTTCGTTTTTAATGGCAAAAAGGCCCACACGTTTCTCAGATGCATCCTCGTCTGTCATGAGTTGCCAGTCCCACTGGACCTCGCTCATATCAAACGGAATCTGCTGAGCAGCTTCAAAACCCACAATTTCCGGGATTTTTTTGGGTTCAACCGGGGGCAAATTCACAAAGCGCGCAAAACTATTTTGACTGGGCACAGACACAATCACGTCGTCATACCCAACCTCATTGCGTTGAACGAACTGGCGCATGCTCATTGCAATCATTTCCTGCCGTTCAAGGTCACTAACCCCTTTACCAGAAAGAATTTTAGCATGCTGTATCGTGTCAAACGCCACCACTTGCGGAGTCTCCCCCACCAGCGACAGTTGCATGGCCTTTAATGAACTATTTCCAAGGTCAATGGCCCAAACCGCATCAGATGTTGATGCCATTTATCGTAACCTCCCGCCATAAAAAGCGATCTAATGTCTACCAGCCTTGTCAATCAGGCTCAACGAGTATAAGATTATAGCATATTATGAAAACGTTTTCCATAAGTACACTTGGCTGCAAAGTTAATCAATACGAAAGCCAACAAATTAGGGAATTTTTGAACCAGCATGGCCTGAGCCAAGCTGAAATTAACCAAAACCCTGATCTGGTTATTGTCAACACGTGCGCTGTAACGTCTACCGCTTCTGCCAAGAGCAGGCAGTTTATCCGAAAAGCACAACGTCAATGGCCGCAGTGCACCATCATTGTCTGTGGGTGTTTACCTGTCACACAAGATCCTGAACTGGCAAAAATCGGCGAAAATGTCCATTGCGTCCAGAACCGTGTGAACCTTGCCGCTGAATTGACGCACATAATTAACTGTGCAACCTTGACCCGGCACTCTGAAGACACCCTATCCACCCAGAGCACAGTTATTAAAACAGAATCCCCTTCTAAAATCAACCCTGGACGCAAAACTAGCGAAAGTCTGCCTTCCCTAAGCCATTTTCAAGGACAAACCCGGGCCTTTATCAAGGTCCAGGACGGATGCGATGGACGTTGTGCCTATTGCATTATCCCCCAGACCCGCCCCACACTGTCTAGCCGACCTGTCCAGGACATTCTGGATGAAGCCCAGGCTTTGGTCGAGGGGGGACACAAGGAAATCGTGGTCACTGGCATATTTTTGGGGGCCTATGGGCAAAAAACCGTGCGCAGAGCCAAATGGCCCAATCAGCACAATCCTAGCCTAGCCCAACTTGTGGACAAACTTGCCCAGGTCAAGGACCTGCATCGAATTCGACTCAGTTCTCTGGAACCATCAGATCTCACCAAAGACTTGTTGGATGTCATCGCTTCGCACAGTAACATCATGCCTCATCTCCACTTATCTCTGCAATCCGGTTCAGACACCATGCTCAAACGGATGGGCAGACAATACAGCCGATTGGATTTTGAGACAGTCATCCAGACGGTAAAAGACAAGCTCAATCGCCCTGCTCTGACCACTGATATCATTGTAGGTTTCCCTGGTGAAACCGATCAACAATTTCAGGAAACCGTGGATCTGGCCAGGCTGACAGGCTTTTCCAAAATACATGTGTTTTCTTTTTCAGCACGCCAAGGCACAGCCGCAGCCAACATGCCACATAAAATACAAGGCCCGGTCATACGTGAACGCGCAAACATCCTGCGAAAACTAGGCCTGGAACTAGCCCGCCAATTTAGACACCAATTTCTTGGTAACCAAGCCACCATATTAATAGAAGATGCTCAAGAATTGCGGTGCAGCGGACTAAGTGAACGCTACTTCAAGGTCTTTGTGCCTCAGAACGGTGTCAAGTATAGGAAAAATGACCTGGTCACAGTCACACTAAAGGACCACCAAGACCAGGGACTCCTCAGTTCTATCAAAGAAGTGGATCACAATGCCTAATTCTCAGCAGCCAACCTCTGTTATCACTATCAGGGAATCACCTATCAAACCACAGATCTGGCCTTTGAAGGCACAATTGCCAATCCCGAAACTATCACAGCTGCAGACGACGTACAGAATACCCTGTGGACTGCTCTGGAAAAGATGGATTTCACCCGATTTGGCTTTGAGTCTATCCGACAGATTGTGAGACAGTATGTAGTGGCCTCTAATAACTCATCGCATCAAGCCTGACCTTGCCTCTAAAAACCCAATAGATACAGAATGTATAGGCCAACACAAAAGGGATGCCTATTGCCGCAATAATGGCCATGATTCCCAGTGTTTTTGAGGAACTGGCAGCATTGTAAATGGTCAGGGAATACTCCGGCATAGGAATTGGAGATGACAACATTGGGAAAAATCCCCATGGCAAACAAGAACAATAAGGGCCCAATCGCATTGATCATGATGCGCCGTTCCTTGTCCCCCTTGACCCACAGATGTAACATACCCACACCCAAGTCAAATCCATCTAAAATGGCATACCCCGTCAATAAGATACCCACCAGAAAAAACCACAGGGTATTTAGATCATACGTCAATTCCATAAAAGCTCCCTATGCCTATTTTTGGGCCCCGACAAAAGAGCCCTCTCCCAAGACTTTGGACTTTGGGTTCTGGGCTATGGGCTATGGGCTATGAGCTATGAACCTACAGACTCAAAAACTGATTTCTTGTGCTCGTATTCCGTGCCAATGGTTTCAGGGTTCTCAGGACCATGCTTTATCTTTTCATTCAAAAGATACAGAAACAGAACAAAAAGCAACAGATAGATGAGTGTAAACAAAATAAGAGAAAACAGGACCTGAGACGCATTTACTGCCTGCGACAATCCCTCGGAGGTTCTTAACAAGCCATACACTATCCAGGGCTGCCGGCCCACCTCAGCCGTGATCCATCCCACCTGGTTGGCAATCTGAGGGCCAAGCACGGCCATCACAAACACCCCCATCAACCAGGTTTGTTTGAACAATGTACCCCGCCACCAGAAAAACAGGCCGAGCAAACTAACGCCAATCAATCCAAATCCAACCGTCACCATCAAGTGATACGCCTGAAATACAATGTTCACGGGCGGTCGCTCATTTATAGGGAACGAGTTGAGCCCTGTTACATGTTGTTCGGGCTTACCGCTGATCAGAAAACTCAACATGGACGGCACGGCCACACCGTAATGGCAGGAAATCAATATGCCTGCAAACAAGGAGTCAACAGCATAACATATACAAAGATACGGTTCAAGCTAGGAATTGAGTTAAACAAATGCCAAAAATAGGCTAACCGCCTACTGCATGTCATTTTCAAAACGAGCCAAACAATAGCAGATTATACGTTCGTTTATTCTCTGAATATTCGTTTTAACTTTGTCCATGTGGAGTCGCCCTGCTAGAATCACATGACTGTCATTATTAATCATGGAAGGTATCGGTCCCATGACACAGAAAAAACGGATTTGGGCAAGTCTGGATGATTACATCAAGCCTGGCAAAGGGCTGGAATGTGTGGGCCGGAACATGGCAAACCACTTCTTCTTTCGAGCCCTCATGCGCTACGGTACATTTGACGAGTACCATTTCTTTTTGTCCAATGCGGCCCATCGTACTCTGTTCATGCAACATCATGGCCCTTTTCTAGAATCAATTGGCATCACCCACAAAATCCGTCTGTGGGATCGGCTCGATCTACCTCAGGCTCTCAAAACTATTGACTATACCGTCTTTCATCAAAGTGACCACATTACCTGGTTCAATGCCCTTTGTCGCACAAGAAATTCTGTGGGCGTCCCAGTGCCTGTGACCTCCTTTATCCATTCAGTCAGCTACCAGCGCCACATGGCCACGTACCTGGAGATGCTCCACTGCGGCATCACACCAAACGATGCCATCATTTGCTCATCTCAATGCGGTAAACAGGTGATCCAAAACTGTCTGAACTCACTTGCCTCCCAAACGAACCTTCCTCAAACCAAAGCGAGACTGGATGTGATCCCGCTCGGAATTGATCAAGGCATTCACCTGGTCGGCAAATCTGAAGCCCGCCATAGACTCGGTCTGAATCCGCAGGAGACCATTGCCCTGTGCTTTGGCCGTTTTTCTGATTTTGACAAGATGGATCTATTCCCCCTGCTCCAAGCCACCAAGAAAGTCATTCATAAGGTCCCTTCCAGACGACTGGTGATTGCAGGCGCATTGCATGAACCTTCCTACCTGGAGATGACGCAGGCATGGACCAAAGCCCTGGGTCTCACAGATCACGTCACATTCATCACGGATCCCTCTGATCATACCAAGGCAGATCTATACAGCGCTGCCGATTTTTTTGTATCGCTCGCAGACAATGTCCAGGAGACCTTTGGTCTTACCCTGGTAGAGGCCATGCAGGCTGGATTACCTCTGCTCGTGTCAGACTTTGATGGATACAAGGAACTATGCCAAGAAGACGTAGGTATTCGTGTTCCGACCTATTGGCCCGCCAATGACATGCTTGAAGCCGCACACCCCATCATGGACGAACGCACACGGCACAGACTCATGGCACAACAAACTACTGTTGATATGTTTTACTTAACACAAGGTCTAGAACTCCTGTTTTCAAAGAAAGACCAACGTGAGTCCATGGGCCAGGCAGCCAAACAACGATTTGAGACAATCTTTGGCCACGAGCACATCATTGACGATCTAGAAAACCTCTGGCACGATCTCAAGACCCACTTCCCTCCCATGGAGCCGAAGCCAGATCCCATGGCCATGCAAGTCTTTGACATTTTTAATCATTATATTTCAAACCACTTCAAGCCCGAGCAGCAAGTGAAAGCCACTGAATTTGGCACCATGCTGGTTCACACCCAAAACCACTACCCCCTACTCACTGGCATGGCCGAGATCGTGGACTGGGCCACCGTCACAAACCTAATCAAAATGACGGCAGAACCAGTCACGTTGGATTCCCTCAAAAAAACACGCACCCAAACTCAGTGGAAAACAGAATACCTTCTTGCCTGGATGCTCAAGCATGATCTGATATCACTTGAATACCCTACATCCGGCTAGAACCCATTTCAGCTATGTTGCCCGGATACTGTCCACTATTGTCAAAAAACAAATTAATTGACCTATACATTTTGGGAGAAATTGGGTAAACTGGAGAGCATCTGAAGTTTGTAATATCTGTGCTTCATTCGACGAGATTGATTGTAGCATTATGAAGAAGGTAGGAGATTCAAGAATCTGGATGTGTGGGTGGAGCAGATGCCTTGAAAGCCGCTTCATTGAATTTAGAGTGGAAACAAATCTCTTCGCTCTATTTGCACGTCATATCGTAGAATTCTCCTGAAGCATTTGATGAGTATGGTCTAATGCCGGTTCTGTAACCGGTTTTAAGCCATTTGGCTTCGAGTAAGAACGCGTAAGATTGTCTATCTGGTTTGGAATCCGTCTAAGCTAGTTGAAGGTGAAAGCAGTAATTCAGTAGACAAAGGCCCAATATGAGCTTTTTCTGGCATCGAATCTGTTTGCTTCTGAAGTGTGCGCTTGCAGCGATTAAACACACACCTGTCATTTCTAATCTTATTTTCTTGAAGGAGATCTATTATGTTTCGAAGAATGTTTTTCTGTGCTTGCATTATGACGTTTTTATTCACGGTTTCGGTGCAGGCTGGGTATGACCGTGTGGCTTATTGGTCAGGGGACTATCCCACAAACTGGGCAGCCAGGCCCGTACCGGCTGATGTTCGAGACGCCCTGGAAATTGCAGGCTATCGAATTGTGGATGCCGCAGAGCTCAAAATATGGATGGAGGGTCACATAGCCGATAGAAAACTAAGCGTTGTGGTAATGTGTAATGACATTTTCCCGGATACGGTTGCAGAGACCAACACGGAAGATGCCACAGTACGCAAATACCTTGATGCTGGCGGTAAAGTGGTTTTCTATTCAGATATTGCGTTCTATAACCAGGGCCACGCAGATGGCACCAACACAAATTGGGGTGATGGTGGAGCGGTAGGCATCCTCGGATTCAACTCAGCAAGTGGAGGTTGGGATTCCGGCAACACGGTAACCTTTACTGAGGCGGGTATCGAATGGGGCCTAACGGAAACATGGAACTCAGCACGTCCAGTAGCTCTGGACGCATGGGAGAATATGACAATCCTGGCCACAGACGACGCGGGGAACGCCACTGCCTGGGTAGCCCATTACGTGCCGGGTGACACATTCCGTGGATTTGTACGAATACGAGACGTTGGAGGCATGCCAAATGTCGATGACCTTATTCGGGTGGCAGAATACGGTTCAGCACCGGGTTTGCCGGCTGACGACTACCCTGCTGATGGCGCCGAAGATATTCCACGTGATACGGTCCTGACATGGATCCCAGGCGAATTTGCCGGCACGCATAATGTGTACTTTGGCGATAATTTTGCCGATGTAAACGCTGCGACTTCGCCAACCAGTGCAGGACAGGCTGACAATACATTTGATCCTGGCCGCCTTGATTTTGGACAAGCCTATTATTGGCGTGTAGATGAAGTAAATGCCACGCCGGACAAGACCGTGTACAGAGGGGATGTCTGGAGCTTTACAGTAGAGCCCTATGCCATCCAGATCCCTGGCGCGGACATTATTGTGACTGCGTCAAGCTCTTCCAACGAATTCTCCCTGCCAGACAAAACTATTGATGGGTCTGGATTGGACGATGATAACGCACATGGCATCAAAACAGACGCTATGTGGTTCACAGCCATGGGCGATATGGACCCCTGGATTCAATTTGAATTTGATGCGGTCAAAAAGCTGGATACCATGACCGTCTGGAACTCCAACAGTTCTGCAGAAGGCTTTATTGGCTATGGCGTCAAGGGCGTTGAGATTGCGTATTCAACTGATGGAGAAACCTGGGAAGTATTTGCAGATGTCGCAGATGTCAATGAGTTTAGTCGAGCACCAGGTTTGCCCACTTACAATCAACCCAATGTCATTGCCTTGGGTGGCGTAGCCGCCAAGATGGTTCGCTTGAACATCCAAAGCAACTTTGGTGGCTTCATGCAGGCCTACAGCCTGAGTGAAGTTCAAATCGACGTAATTCCCGTGGCAGCCCGCACACCGGATCCTGCTTCCGGGGCAACAGACATTCTGCCTAATGCGGTTGTGTCATGGCGAGCGGGCCGCGAAGCAGCTCAAAGTACGGTCTATGTCAGTACAGATCCTAACGAAGTGGCCGACGGTCTGGCTGCTTCTGCGTCTTCTAATACCAATAGTATTGATCTTGGCTCACTGGATCTTCAAATGGGTCAGACCTATTACTGGCGTGTGGATGAAGTCAACAATTCAGAGGCTGTATCGACCTGGGCAGGACCTGTGTGGAGCTTCTCAACCGTGACAGCCGTAGTGGTGGATGATTTCGAAAGTTACGGCAACGACAGTCCGGATCGTCCATTCCAGGCATGGCTTGATGGGTATGGCTATTCACCCGATGAGCACTTCCCTGCCGGGTACGGTGGTAATGGCACTGGGGCCGGTATCGGACATGACATCTGGAGTGTCGCCAGTGAACACTACGCTGGCGATATCATGGAAAAGGCCAACACCATGCTAGGCAGTAACCAGTCGATGCCGTTCTACTACAGTAATACGGGTGCTGTGGCTTCACAAACCGAACGATCATTTGCTCCAGCGCAAGACTGGACTGTGGGCGGGGCTCAAACCCTGTCGATCGCCTTTGCTGGTCAAGCAGGCAACACAGGCACATTGTATGTCAAGATCAACAATACCAAACTGACATACCCGCACGCTGCCAGCAATATTGCGATGAGTGCATGGCAGGCCTGGAATATCAATCTGACTTCCATGAATGTTCAAAATGTCACAACCCTCCAGATTGGTGTGGATGGCAGCGCGGCATCAGGGTTGATCTTGATTGATGATATAAGACTGCATGCCGAAGCGGGTCAAGTCATTATCCCGGCAGATCCTGGGACAAACGGCTTGGTCGCCAAGTACACCTTTAACGGTGACACCAGTGACAGTTCCGGCAATGGCCACAACGGCACCGTGGTTGGCACCGATGGCACAACCATCGTGAATGATCCTGTCAGAGGCCAGGTCTTGAGTCTGCCTGGCGGCGACGATCAGTATGTCGAGGTGGGTGCTGTGGGTATCAGTGGCACCATGGCAAGAACCATTGCCTGCTGGGCCAAAGCAGCCAACACAGAGATTACCGATTACACCCTCATTTTTGGTTTCACCGGACAGGCCGATGGGTCAGGTGGCAATGGCA
>CAZBTJ010000071.1:0-27401 GCA_964494325.1 uncultured Pirellulales bacterium | reverse complement strand
ATCTCAATGACCAGCATATCACATAAAAAGCGGCCTTGGACTTGCCAAGGCCGCTTTTTTGTTTTCAACAAAGATCCTAAATCAAGAAGAATCTCGATTTAGAAAGGCTTGTCCATGGGTGTGGTCACACCTGCCAGCCAGAGGGCTTCTCCTGCGGACAGGGCTCGATCGTAGATGACCACTTCATCGATCAAGCCGGTGAAGAAATGGCTGGGTGCAGCCCGGAGAATCCCGCCAATGGTGGTCGTGTTCAGGGCCATCGTCCCCCGGGTGTAGTTGAAGTCCCCGCCATCAAGCAATCCGTCGATGTAGAGCGTTGCCGTTCCATTGTCATCCACCCAGGCGATATGGTGCCAGGTGTCGTCGAAGGGTTCTCCCTGAGAGAGCGGGTGGTTCGAGATCGTACCGGTATCGGGCCGGATGTACGAAGCGAACTGCCCAGAGTCTTGCGTCCCCAAGTTCAACAACGGGGTGCCGCTGGTAGTGGAACCCTCGGAGAAGATCCGCATGTCGTTCTGGGGACCGCCCTTGACCCACATGGCGACCGAGTAGGTGTTGTCGGTGCCGTTGTTGTAGATTGGCAATCCGCCGTTCTGGTTGACTACGACCATATCGTCTGCCCCATCGAAGGCCAGTGCACCGCCTACCTTGCCAGCGACCCACTGCGCGTCACCCATGACGTCGCCATGATTGTTATTGCCGGAACTGTCGGTAGCGGTTGTCCCGGAACTCTCGTCAAACATCCAGTGCCCTACCAGACCTGCAGCATCCGGCTCAACCGGCACGATCAACTCGCCAGTCGTGGGATGCAGTTTGATATCATCAATCAAGATCATACCTGAAACACCACTGCCATCCACACCAATTTGAAGGGTCGTAACATTTTGAACATTCATGGAAGTCAGATCAATATTCCAGGCCTGCCATACACCCATCGCAATATTGCTAGCCGCATGTGGGTATGTCAGCTTGGTGTTGTTGATCTTGGCATACAGAGTGCCGGTGTTGCCTGTTTGACCACTGAAGGCGATTGACAGGGTTTGAGCCCCACCCACGGTCCAGTCTTGTGGTGCAGCAAATGTGCGTTCTGTCTGCGAAGCCACACCGCCTGAATTGCTGTAATAGAATGGCATTGACTGGCTACTACCTGGCATGGTGTTGGCCGTCTCCATGATATCGCCGTTATAGTGTTCACTGGCGACGCTCCAGATGTCATGTCCAATGCCGGCACCTGTGCCATTGCCACCGTATGCGGCAAGGAAGAACTCATCGGCTGAATAGCCAAACCCATCAAGCCAGACCTGGAAAGGACGATTGGGACTGTCGTTGTTGTAGCTCTCAAAATCATCAACGATCATTGTTGCGACGGTGGAGAAGCTCCACACGGGACCTGCCCACACAGACTCAACCTCTGCTTCGTTCACTTCATCCACACGCCAGTAGTAGGTCTCGCCCAATTCAGCGTCAAAGGCACTGAGGTTTATACTGTTGGTATTGGAGGTCACAGAAGCAGCCAGGCCGTCAGCCACCTCGTTGGGATCTGTGCTGAGATAAACCGTACTTTGCACGGCTTGGCGGCCTGCACGCCAGGACAACACAGCGTCAGGCGAAATATCCACTGATCCAGACTCAGGCACTGGCATGCGAGCTGCAGCAGGAATCATGGAGAACTGAACTTCACTCAGGCTGTAAGACTGCATGAATCCACCAAAGTTGCTTTGGATATTTAAGCGAATCATCTTCGCAGCCAGACCACCCAGGTTGATTTCATCGTACTGATTATAAGAGGGTGACCCGGGTGCCCGAGTGAACTCATTGACATCTTCGAAGATGTTCCAGGTTTCGCCATCCACTGAATACGCAATTTCAACGCCCATCACGCCGTAGCCAATAAAACCTTCTGCAGCGCTATTTGAATTCCAAACGGTCATGATATCCAGCTTTTTGACGCCATCAAATTCATATTGAATCCAGGGCTCCATATCACCCATGGCAGAGAACCACATAGTCTCAGTTTGAATGCCATGTGACTCATCTTCACCCAGCCCAGACCCATCAAGGGTCTTCTGAGGCAATGAAGATTCACTGGAAGAACTAGAGGCCGTGGCAATAATCTCAGAACCAGCGATAGGAATGGAGTAGGGTTCCACCTCAAAGCTCCACACAAGACCTCTGAAGACGGTCTTGTCCGGTGTGCCGTTGACTTCATCCACACGCCAATAAATCGTTTTACCGAAATCCAAGCGATCCAAATCCAATGAATTGACATCCAGGCCTGGGGCAGTCGGTACAGTGGCAGTATTCACATCTTCAAAGTTCTCACCCACGTACACATCGTGTGTGGCCGCGTATATGCCCGGCGCCCAGCTCAGATCAGAATCGTGCAGCACATCTGTAGCACGGTTTTTGGGAGTGGCGCCCGAGGCTGTTTCCCAGTTTAACGCCGTGCCATCTCCATTATTCCACAACTCCAGTACCTCTTCTTGCGTCAATGCTCGGTCCCATATGGCAAGCTCGTCAAAATCGGCCTTAGCGTTGCCGTAACTGGGGTACAATTCAAGGTGGCCAAGCCTGTCCCAGGTGAGCTTGTGAATCATATCGCCCATATCGGCATAGACAACCGTACCCTGGGAAACACCATCGGCGAACAGCTCGCATTGAGTGTCGCTTCCGACAAATACAATCAGCGTCCATGTACCCAACGGCGTCGCGTATTCCTGTGTCTGAGACATGACCCCGTCCCAAGCGGCGTTAACATTGGTCTGGTAGTTGCCCATGCCCGGATAATTCACTGCCTTGTACTGTCCCGGCAACCTCAGGGTATAGGCGTCGCCTGCGCCAGGGTCGCCAAAATATCCGTCGATAAAAGCGCCGACATCCTGATTGTGCACATATATCCATGTAGCAACCGTCCAGGCGCCGGTAAGCCCGTCGCTGGTCGTATCGAATTGAACATAGTCTTCTGCGGAGCCGACAGCACTGGTCGAAACGGCTTTGCCTAGCTTGCCGTCTACATACGAGGCGTTGCCCACCAAAGTGCCGTTGTTGCTCCCGGCCATGTCTTCGGCATTGTCGTCAAACGGCCAGTAGGCCACCACGCCATCAATCAGGGCAGCCTCGGCGCACGAATCCATCAGAACCGGTCCGAGCATCAAAACAGAACAAACTAGATACATCAATTTCTTCATCATCATCTTACTCCTTCAATAAAAGTTAATAAAAATCAGAAATACGATTGATTACTCAATGCCAGTTCAGCCAAACAATCCCTGGCTATTTTCGCTCAAGTTCCAATGCAGGTTCTGCGAACATACTCCAACAGAAACGATTCTCCTTAGGCGTTGTTGTAATGAGTGTTAAAAAACGATCGCCGGGATCAATCGCTATGTCAATTTCATCAGATTCAAAAGGATCTGTGCCCAACTCTCGGGCATACTCTATCCGTCCATCCACCAGCACCCAGAAGGTTATCTTCACCTGAGCGTAGACTCTTTTTTCTTGAATTTCTGCTAACGTCTCCGAGATACCACAGTGGGCCTGGAAGCGAGAAATCAAACAGTTCGACATGGTCGCACGGATGCTGTCCAGATCAAAGGTGATGCCTACGTTGGCACAGGCGCCGATTGAGGGTTGCTCCGGTGTTTCATAGCGGTGTCCTGCCAGGCGTCCTGCATGAACCTTCTGGTTGTCAAACACAGCGCCGCATACAATTCCATCATAGTGTGTCCCGTACGTGTCCGGGCAATCCTGAAACAACAGACCGGTAGAGGTAATGGTGGTTGATGGGTCGCTGCCGTTGGGCACAAAGATCCCGTCAATAAACGGAAGGTTCTCAATACCGATAAACCCTGATCCGGCCCCAATAGCAAGACTACGTGGTGGGCTACGAAGGATAGCCGCCCTGTAGGAAAAAGGGGTATTCGTTTTCGAAGGATTCAACGCCCGACCTGGCTCGCCCGTTCCAAACCCATTACCACCTCCCACGACATCAGCCAAATCCAAACGCTTTCCCGGTATACCGAAACAACTGCCGACCTTGGGCATGTGACGCACGAATAGATTAGGACGATCGTCCTGTGATTTAAGCTCAATATGACCCGCCTGATCCACCCGCGCAGCTTCCCCTTCTTCAGTAACCTGGGAGGCCGTCGCATCGCCCACACCCACACTGCCCTTGAACACATGAACCTCAGCACCGTTCGTCTGTCCGGTGGACAGTCCAAACTCCGTGCCATAATCGACAACCGTGGCCCAGGGGGTGTCCACTGTAAAGCCCTTAGCCTGAGGGGGAACATTGGCTGTCATTGATCCGTTTTCCAGAGCCATTTTGTTAATAGACTGCAGCTCGAACGTACAGGGCGCCTGGATAAGCACGTGCGTGCCCTGCTTGAAGGTCAGTTGAGCATACCCCTGTTCGAGTGTCATTGAACCACAACGCAACTCCGGGTCTTCTCGAGGAACACGCCACACCGCATGGGCAGAATCGCCCAAAGTGGCCACCACCCGATGCGTATGCCAATATTGAATCCCGCCCAATATAACAAGGACAAACACGGCGCAGATCGCTGTCCTTAGACCAATGGTGACAATCCGTTTCAGCAACAGATCAAATTTTGCGGCCCAAGTCTGGCAGGCAGCATAGAGGTTGAAGGACGGCCTCGGCCTGGACGTCTGTACCCGGTTCATCTCCTCCTGCTCGGCCAAAAAGGCCTTCAATTGTCTTTCCGCCTGTGTCTTGATTTGACGTACCTTCTCGGCGTCCGGCTCGCCTGACTCCATGATGGACTCCGTGGTGGCCTGACCCGTATCAGAACCATCGACCTTGGTACAGGCCTCGGACGGGGCCGGGATTTCAAGGTCATGTGATGCTTGATGAGCCTTTTCAAAAAACTCATTTCGAATACAGATATTCAACAGGCCATACTGGGCAAAAAGCCGCACAAACGCATCATCTTCCTTGATACGTGTCTGGAACTCCTGGGCCTGTTCGGGTGTGAGCTGGTTATCCAAATAGAAATTAATGAGTTTTTGCGGATCAGTCATGATATCTCCCACTGGATGTGTGTTTGTCGTTTCACACATTTTGCCAGGGCATTCCTGGCACGACAAAGCATAATGCGCACAGCATTGTGGGAAACCCCTTGACGCCTGGAAATGTCCCCTATCCCCATGTCCTCAAAATAGCGGTGTTCCAGCACCACTCTGGGACGGTCATGAAGCTTTTGAATACACTCGTGCAAGGCGGCTTTCACATCGCCTGCGTCAGAGTCAATGGCCTGATAAGCTTGCTCAATGCGCTGCATGGCTTCTTGGTCAAAGAACTTTCTCTCTTTGCTTTGTGCACGAAAATAATTCGCAACTTCATAGTGTGCCACTTTGAGTACCCAGGGCAGGAAATTTCGGGAGGAATCCAGTTGATCGAATTTGTTCGAAAACACCACAGCAATATTCTGAATCACGTCCTCAGAATCGTGATAGTTCAGAATCACAGAGTGCACATAGGCTGATACTGTGGTCTGTACTTCCATCCAGGAGGTGATAGAATGACGTTTATTTGTATTCGTCTGTAGTCTTTTTGGCTCCATGGTCTTTATAGTATAAACCGCAAAATTCGATTTTTCATTTCATGATTTTTTCAAAATAATTAAAAAAAACACTCGTAAGAAGTAATTTCAAAACCGCCTTTGCGCCAAAATACCCGTTGGCGCCCAAATAGCCATTGGCACTGTAACTGTACTGAGGCTCTCGCCCCATGGACCTGCCAATCGTGCCAAATGAGGTGCACAGGTTGATGTTTTTCTCCTTAATGGGAACTGATACCAAAGTCCTTTCAACTAAAAGTTCTACTGTAGCTTTGAATATTATCGTACAATTTGTGGGCACATCTATCGTTCTATATGACGCAGTGAGCAAAATTGAACACGCACCACCACCAAAATAATATAAAGCTGACTCAAAACTTGGTCTAGACTGGGCTAACTTCGTCTAGTCTAGTCTGGTCTAGTACCCTTCATTAAATCAAATAAATACGGGGCCGTCAAGAGGAAATCCAAACAGAATTAGGCGCATCTTTGATTTTATTTGGCACTCTTACATGAGACATAAACTCCCCCCGCTTAGAACCATGACTGACACTCGCTATACTCGAATATCCAATATCCAACAAGGAACTTCCAATGATCAACACTGCGCTCCACAAGGGGTTACGGGGTCAAGGGGTTACGGGGTCAGGGTTTAATTCGTGCAATCATCTTTTTGTACCCTCGTTGTTTAGCTCCCTTGGTGTGCTCAAATGCCGCGACATAGCGGCTAACGCCGTTGATGACACCCATATTCAGGTGACGCCAGCAATCCGCTTGATCAGGGAGGACCTTACCTCATTGAGACATCGGACAGGAGACTATGAAGGAGCCGCTTCGCGGACTGGTTTCATTGTTTGTCAGCCACAGATGGATACAGAAGAGACTGATACGTGAGTCTTTACAGGACTTTTGCAAAAAGCCCTGTAGTATGAAGTTTTCAGTGTTCAGTGTTCAGAAAAACACGTTTCTTACACTGAAAACTGCCTACTGAAAACTGAACACTTGGACTTTGCAAAAGTCCAATCTTTACAATGATTTTCTTCGTATCAGACGCGTAGGTACAACATACCGTACCTGAGTCGGATTCAGCACAAACTCAGCAGCCCTGCATCCCATCTCCTGGAAATCGGTGGACACAACCGTGATCCCCTTACCCACAATCTTACGCATGGCCGTTTCATTATAAGCCAATATTCCCAGATCTTTTCCCAAGGTAAAATGCTTCTCTCGAGCCTGCTCTACAACATCCACCAGATCCGCGTCGTCGATAACAAACCAGGCCTCTCCCTGTTTCACTTGCCCTACCTTAGGCAAGACCCGGTGTCGGATTTTGTGTTCCCTGCAGAACCGCTTAAACGCCTCGGGTATGACCAGCGGTGCCTGGCTGGAATGCATGGCGATTTCTCGTGCTTGCGGAAAAACGAGATTGACCTGGGCGTATTTCTCAAGCAAGTCTGCGCCGGAGGTGAGCGCCGCAAAGAGACCTGCATCATGATCCTGCCCGATAAAGGAACCCTGCGCTTGAATATGGTCGATTCGATCCAGGATGAGCAGTTTGTTCGGATCAATCAACTTCAGTACGCCTGCGACAGCCTGGTCCTCGAACGGCATGACCAGGCACAAACTGTAATAGTCAATTTTATCGAGAAATAGAGACTTAAACGACCAGACATCACAGTGGTGGAAGAAGATATCAGTCACGACTGACGTGCCTACATGGTCACGAAACGCATCATACAGGTCCTGTTTGTAGGGACTGAATTCATCAAAGAGCAGCATCACCTTGCGTGTGTGTGCCACTGACTCCGTGGCCACGAAGTATCCCTTGCGCGGTACCGCGTTCACGATGCCCATGCCCTTGAGCTCGGCATAGGCCTTGATCACTGTCTCCCGTGCCAGATTGAATTCCCGGCACAGGACACTGGCTGACGGTAAGGGAGCGCCCCTGCACACCTTTCCACTTCGTATGGCGTTGATCACACCATCAATAATCTGCTGGTATTTCGGTACTGAAGAATCGCTTCGAACCTCAAATAGCATTGCTCGACCTCAATCGCTTTCTCATTTAAAGTGGTTTATCCTGATCTGGTCTAGTCTAATTATAGCAAGATAGAACAGACCCGTCAAGAAGCTAGTGAGCCGTCGGAGCTGATCTACGCTAGGAAGAAGACCAACTCCATGGTCACTGACAGAAGATTTGATTTTACGTTCATAAAGGGTGTCATTATACTCTTTCCGCAACAAATCTTAACATGTGTCGACGACTTATATATGTTATCGGTGTAT
This sequence comes from uncultured Pirellulales bacterium, assembly GCA_964494325.1. Lineage (GTDB taxonomy): Bacteria > Planctomycetota > Phycisphaerae > Sedimentisphaerales > Anaerobacaceae > JAIPFM01. The sequence goes on along the minus strand of CAZBTJ010000071.1, from coordinate 19,533 downwards.
TTCGACATGAGCGAAGGGATCAGGAATCAAGGGTCAGGCGGAGCCGACCGAGGCATTTCTTCTGCCTGACCACCGATCCCTGTCCCCTGATCCCTTACAAGGCCGTCATCTTATGTCTAAGTTTCTGGCGGAAGCAGTATAGCCGCTATGTCGCGGCATTTGAACACGCCAAAGGAGCTAAACAACGAGAGTATAAAAAGATGATTGCGCGAATTAAAACCTGACCCCTGCTAGAAAACCTGCCCCCTAGATGATAACCCACAAAAAAATAGGAATAATATAACAGAATGCGGAAAAATGCCAACCACACTAAAGGGAGATCAAGAAAACAATGATATTAACCCGCTAAAGCCGTGTCTTCACCTTGGGAGTGAATGGTTATTTCCACGGGAAAAACGAGTCCGGGGTCTTCCCGTTCTTGCCAGGTTTTGATCATCGTTGTCAGGCAGCGTTGGGGCGTACCCTCATACACCAAGGCCTCATTGAAATAGATCCTGACAGGTTTATCCAGATTGACCATATGATCGTTGAGACGCACCGTTAACAATGTATACTCTTTGGAATCAATACGTACCTCATTCTTGGGGGTATCGTACCTTGCCTCTATGCGAGAGTAATTCCCAATGAGTTCATCTACCGCGATCCAGTAGTGGTTTTTTGACACATAGAAAGACAATTTCCCATGAAACCTGCCCGGTACCAAGGGTGATTTTGGTCATGATTGGACTCCGAGTCAATGAAGAGAAACACTCAACTTAACGATAAAGTGTAAGTATAACATTGGGTCTATGATGGTTCAAGGTAATAAGAAACTGGTCACGCTAGGCTCTGTCTGAAAAATTCGTCAACGGCAAGACAACCTCTCCGTGGCTTTGCTTTCCAAGATCGTGACACGCACCATAAAAATTACTATTACAATCTAACCACAGGGTAATCAGCCACAGGAAGAACCTTTGAATGGCACGCTTATTCATGATCATTCGTTATCCCCTTCCCAAGGTTGGGTAACACGTCACGGGCTTGTTGGAGGCCGTAATTAAAGATCGTGAAACCTTGCGTCCCCAATGTCCTGGTGATATTGATCTGTTCAATGAGTTGAACGACATCGCTGGCATTCTCCCAGACACTAAGACCGATGCCCGGATAACAGGGAACTTGCCCTGCCCATTCAAGCTGTTGTTCAACGGCCTGTTTAAAGGCAACATTTGACGAAAAGTAATCCATCGGACAAACAAAATCAAGATACCCTCTATCACACCAAAGCTTCCAATCTTGACCTACGTTATCGCGATCCGTCGGCCAATTGCGAAATACGGCAGCGGACAGTTGAATGTCCCGCTTAACCGCCCTGGCCTCGGTGGATACAGCCGCCACGACCGCTGTGATCTGGGCCCTACGAAACTCTAACCATTTTTGTCGCAGCAAAGGATCATCGCGGACATCGGAAGGCCAGTGTCCAATTGTGGTTCCAATGAAGTCTTCGAACCGTGCCTTGCACCCCGTACAAAAACAGCCATCCGGCCCTGGATAACGAATATAGTCAAAATGCACGCCATCAACCTCATACTTGCGCACCACTTCCACCATAGAATCCACTTCCAACCGCTGATTGTCCGGGTGTGAGGGACATAACCACCGTTCATTAATCGAACCGTCAAAACTAACCTGAACACGATTGAGTGACTTCATATGATTAACAAACGACTGATCTGTGTGCCAGCCCATATTGAAATTGACCTTCCACACATGACACTCTACGCCCTGCTTCTTACAGCCAGCCACACAAAGCTCAATCTGATCTCCCCTGTCTTTTACGGAGGGAGACACTGGCAAGATCTCACTATTGTAAAAACCAACCCCGCCCCAAAGCATATTGGGAAAAATGGCTGTGAAACCATTATCAGCCAAATGCTGGGTGGCTTCGTCCCAGGTCATGCCCTCGACACCAAAGGCACTGTGGCACCAAAATGCTCGATGCTCTCCGGGCAAAGACTGCTGCGCCCGACAGTAGGCATCTATCAGGAATGTATGTGCTTGTTGGGCCACGTCGATCGCTTCTGGATATTTCTGCCGCGATACCAACGAACGTCCAAGGATGTGAAGTTGATCGACTGCTTCTAACAACGAGGGCACAACGTCATTCGTTGACGCCAGTTCCCTGATTCCTTGCTTCGCTGTCTCATAATTCTCATAGGGGCCAAAGCAACCCATGCTATCCATGGCGCCGCTTGCAGCCTCGGACCACAATTCCGGTACGAGTGTCCCTATCATGGAGAGCAGGAGCCGGAGCTTATTGTTCGCATCATCTGGGAGTAAAACATGGGTGAGATAAACGCACTGATCACTCACGAGCACTGCGGGCTGACCTGTCGACTTTCCCTTGGCTGTGTACCACCAGGCAGCAACACGAGTCTGTTCCTCAATCACAGAGGCCTGTTGAATGTTCCATGACGCCTGAGACGTAATCTCCGGCATGCCCACCAAAGAGGGGGCTCCCGGACGTATCGAGGCAAAGTAACCCTTGTAGGGCTGATTCAGATGCGGACCCCTGTGTATTCCCGTGATGGGCGCCAAGTCGGGCAAGTGATAGCAGGCCAATAGCTTGCCCCCGGCCTGTAAGAAACGAGCGATTTCCTGAACTGTTTCATCCGACATGCCGGGATTGTAGGGTAGGATTAACAGGGATGTGTTTTCGAGCTTCTGCGCCGTCATATCCAAATCACTCATGACCAAATGAGGCAGATGAGTCTCTTCCAGAAAATGCGACATGACCTTGGTGTACTCGCCCACGGCCTCTAATTCGCTGGGCATGTTTTGTGCCGCAGAATCCCCGGAAAGCACCACCGTATTGGCACCGTGATGGAACCAAGCAAACTGGGTCACATAGAACTGTGTATCCTTGGCGTGACCTCGCCACGCTGAGATACGAATTGTGTCAATCTTGCTCCATCCACCGGGATGCCCTTCTACCTGCATACTATTCTTGTGTATTCTGACAAGAGTCCATTGCCCAATGACTGGCGCATCAAACTGCCCCCTGTACCAGCCTGCCTCGCTGTGTAAATAGGCCACAAAACTGCTGACCGGGGAGATATCCGGGCAAAAAAACCAAAATTGTAGCCCCTGGCATACACTCAGGTCCTGCACAATCGAATGATCCCAAGAGGCACGATCCATGGATGTGTTTTCAAAATTGCAGGTCATCTTACAGGCCAAACGACCCTCAATAGTCGCTCGGGCAACAGGTTTGCTGCCCATCATAGGCTTCCAATTCCCGATTGTTGTGCGAGTAAAAGAAAACCCCTGCAACAAATCAGTGGTCACATTCGAACTCGAAGATGCCGAATAAGCCATGCCCCCCATTGTTACGACGCAAACACTCACCCACCGAACCAAATGCCGAATAACCATAATCAGCTCCTTAGTACCCACTGATAGGAATTTTGATTTTGCAATCACGCAATGATTATAAGCCCTGCATCAGGACTGATCAAGGGAGAAAACAGCCTCAGGACCGCCATGGCGACCCTGAGGCTGTGGCATGTGTTAAAAGCAAGTAGTTAACGTATTGTCGAATCGACCTTAGAGTCGGGAGCCACGACCTATTTTCCCAAGGACACGAGCTGCGCTACATCCTCAATCGTAAGCGGCCGATCATAGATCCGGAAATCGTCGATGGCGCCGTTACAGTCATCATTGCCGCTGTGACCACCCCCCAGGTAAACAGTGCTGCCGGAGTCTACCCACTCTGATTCATTGATGGCAATCAGCTCACCATTGATGTACAGCCACTGATCAATGACATCCGTCTTATCCACATTGCGACTCCAGGTCATGGCAATATGATACCAGGTTTGAGCCTCCATCCAAAAACCCCGCACTGAGCCGGATTGGATACGACCGGCAAACTCACCACTGCCATACACCCACATCTCCCAGTCGTTACCTTCGACACTATTATCGAGGATGCTGTTGTAATTGTATAACCTGGTCGGTTTAAACCAGAGGGACACGGTACCACGATCAAGATAGTCAATATCGATTGCCACCACATCGTTATCCGTTTGACCGTCCGTTCCGGTAAACTGTAAGGCCTGCCCGAGAATACCCCCGATGTATTCGTGATTCCCATCGACGCCGTCAATCAGGCTAGTGGAAATATCACTCACCACGTTGTCGACATTGCCATCAAGTGGCAAATGAACGATCGGGCCATTACTGCCCGGCTCTCCACGCGTGAAAAGTAAACCGGCTCCAGGGAACAGTCGTATGTCATCAAACAGAATCATACCTGAGGCGCCAACACCCTCAACACCCAGTTGAATCTTGGTGACGCTTGTGAGGTTCGTGTTTACAGTCGTCAGATCGACATTCCAGGCCCACCATGTGCCCCGGTCAATGTGGCCGCCATCGCGTGCATACGTGATCTTGGTGTTATTAATGACAATGAACAGGGTACCCGTATTGCCTACTTGACCATTGAATGCGATGGAGAGCGTCTTGGCTCCGCCCACGGTCCAGTCTTGGGCGTCAACAAAAGTGTGCTCCGTGGTAGAAGTTCCACTCGTATTGTAGTAGTAGAACGGCATAGCTTGCCGACTACCTTTCAGGGTGTTACTTGTCTCCATGATCTGGCCATTGTAGTGAGCACTGGCTGAATCCCAGATGTCATGTCCAATGCCAGCACCGGTGCCATTACCAGCATATCCTGCAGGAAAGAACTCATCGGCTGAATAGCCAAATCCATCATGCCATGCCTGGAAAGGACGATCTGGTGAGTGATTGGTGTAGCTTTCAAAATCGTCTACCGCCAACGTATCAACAACCGTGAAGCTCCATACTGAACCTGCCCAGATAGATACGACCTCTGCATGATTAACTTCATCCACTCGCCAGTAATAGGTCTCACCTAATTGAAGATCAAAGGTGCTAAGATTTATACTATTGGTATTGGATGTCGCAGACGCGCCCAACCCATCGGCCACTTCATTGGCATCTGTGCCGACATAAATGGTGTGCTGAGTCGCTTCGCGCCCTGCACGCCAGGATACGACTGAATTTGGAAGCACATCCACAGTACCGGATGCCGGCACTGGTGTACGAGCTACAGCAGGAATCACATTAAACTGAACTTCACTCAGACTGTAGGCCTGCATGAAGCCACCAAAGTTGCTCTGGATGTTCAAGCGAACCATCTTGGCTGCCACACCACCAAAGGCAATTTCATCATATTGATTATAGGTGGGTAAACCCAGCCCCCGACTAAACTCATTGACGTCTTCGAATACTTCCCAGGTTTCACCGTCCAAAGAAAACTCAATCAGGACCCCCTTGACGCCATAGCCAATAAAGCCTTCGGCAGAACTGTTGGAGTTCCACACCTTCATAGTATCCAGTTTCTTGACGTCGTCAAATTCATATTGAATCCACGGGTCAAGATCGACTGACGCAGTGAACCACATGGTTCCTGCGTCTATGGAATGTGTGTCATTTTCACCCAAACCAGAACCATCAAGGGTCTTTCCTGGCGTTGACAACTCGTTAGAAGAGCTGGAAGCGGTCGCAGCAATACTGGAACCCAAAATGGGGATCGAATAGGGCTCCGTTGTGAAGCTCCAGACCTCACCTTTAAACACAGTCCTGTCGGCGGTGCCATTAACTTCATCCACACGCCAATAATAGGTTTTTCCAAACTCAAGGCATCCGGGATCGAACGAATTAGCGTCCCCAGAAGCGTCCGGTGCGGTGACACTGTTGACCTCTTCAGGGCTTTCACCAAAGTAGACGTTGTGCATCGCCGAAAAGTCACTAGGAACCCAGGTCAGGTCAGTGGTAATGAGCGCATCATCTGAGCCGTTGGCCGGTATGGGATTCGAAGCACACTTCTGTTGGAAGAAAAGGTCACCGGCCCAGCCTAGGGTCTGTATTTCATCGGCGCTGAGGGGAGTATCCCAGATGGCGACCGTTGATACATCGATGGGCGCGTCGTCGCCATCCTGGTTGTTGCCGGCGGCAAAAAGCAGGAGACTATCAGCAAGACTAAAACGACCATCGATGCCCTGTTCGTTCCCATTGAAGATTTCTACGCCATCGACATAGAGATCATGTCGAACGCCATTATCGACCGTTACGATCAGGCGATACCAAATGTTGGCCTGGGTGGTGTAACCATGATCGCTGGAGTAGCCAACGGCACCAATTCCAATCCCACCAGATGGATTGATGGTCCAGTCGGAATCATCTACGTTTGTCGGATTGGTCTGAAAGAGATCATTGTAACCGTTGGGAGGATCGGACAGACTGCTGGTCGGGTAGCGGAAGTCAATCAGCAGGGTCCATTCGTTTACTTTAGCGCCGTCGCCATTGGGGGCCATACCATGGTCGCAAATATAGTAACTGCCTTGGCCGATTCTAATGGCACCATCCTGGGCACTCACGCCCACAATCTTCTGGGCCGAACCGACAATTTCCAGGGGGGCACCGATCGTGGCACTATTGAGATCCGGCGCATTGAATTCCCACACACCTTTGGGTTCGGGAACGCCCGCCTGTACCTGTAATGTCAACACAACAATTAAGAAACATAAACTAAGCCTTTTCATAACTTTCTCCTCAACTGAAATAGAATACTAATATAGAAAAATAGTTCATAACAATACAGACAGACAGAACTTAGTATACACCTGGGATTTAACGATTCAAGAGAAAAACCAATCCGGGATTTCCCAGTTAGCTTGGCGTTGGTGCATGAATCAATTCCAGTCTTGACAACAAATCGCCTATCAATCACATTATAGGTATGTGAATTCCTGATTTCAATGGAGACCCTACCCTGTTTGAGCCACACAAGGGGTCAGAGCCACACAAGGGGTCAGGGTTTAATTCGTGCAATCATCTTTTTACAGGGCTCCAGGGGCCAATCAGTCAGGGCTATCGGTGGGATTTCTGACATACTCCTAGACATATTTACATGCCAATCTGGCATTCTTCGCAGCTTGGATTTGTTTCTTGTCTGACGAGACAAACAAATCAGCTTTCCATTCAATTGCACACGCAACGTGTAAAGCGTCCATGGCACGTAATGGATTGACCTCCAACAAAACAGTCGCACTAGCAATCACTTTGGCCGTCAGATAAATAATCTCAGTATCCTGACAATCTTCCAATAACCTCTTTTTAAGCAGAGCATAATCATATTCAGTAATATGCTTCTCTCGCAATCGCCGATTGAACGCTGAAATAATCTCTGGCAAACAAATAATACTTAAGCCTAAAGCAGATCCTTCTAAGCAAAGTTCATCAATTTTCTTACTTCCCTTTTCAAGAATAAACCGCTTGGCAAAAGAAGAGGAATCAAGAAAGAGTTTCATAGTCAGACGCACTCCTTTCATCCTTAATCGCTTGAGAAAGAGAGGCTCCCTTTGCCGTTAGTTTTAATCCAGGACGCTTCCAGGATGGCACTTCTGACGCTTCTTCAGAAACAGGGGAGATATCTGCAATAGGTTTGCCATGACGCATTACGCGAATAACCTCCCCTTCTTCTACGCGGTTCAATAATGTCGATGCTTGATTCCGAAACTCAGTAAATGTTATGACAATCATGATCCGTATCTCCTAAGAATACTCACAACATGTGTTAATGTACAGAATTGTACAGTAATGTACTATTCTGTCAAGCATCAACTCAGTCTTCAGCAACCTGTCCTTTTTTCAGCGACGTTCCTGATATTGGTCAATACGCGTTTGGTGCATCCGGAAAGGCTTACCCAACTCAATGTACCGGGGCATACATAGGAGAACCAAGAGGGCCAAGGGGTCAGGGGGTCAGGGGCCAAGAGGGCCAAGAGGGCCAAGGGGTCAGGGTTTAATTCGTGCAATCATCTTTTTATACCCTCGTTGTTTAGGCCCCTTGGCGTATTCAAATGCTGCGACATAGTCGAAGAGTCCGCCGATACGGTCATCATCGTTTTACAGGCGCGTCAGGGTTCAATTCCGGGTATCTGCTCTGGATGATTGCCTGTTCAGAAGCACTCAACTGTTTGATCGGCATGGGCGTATCCTGCGGCCGAACGCCCTTCTGGTTGAGTCGATTGAACAAACTCCAATTACGCGTGGGCTCACCCGGTTTGGGATCGTTTGGCTCCTGCGCCTTGAGGTCATAGCGGGTAAAATCAATGAGTTTCTCCGGGGTATTGGCTTTCCAGTTCCTCAAGGTAGCCAGTCGAAAATCCTTGTTCATAAACCATCGGATTTCCTTATCAAGATCCGAACCGCGAATGCCGGATCCGCGTTGAACGAAACGATAGTTGAGATCATCATTGTTTTTATACTGCTCTCGCCAAAGCATGCCAAACTCCCCCAGGGTAATACAGGTCGCCTCTGGCCAGCGGCGCCGCATTTCACTGAGCCATATGACCAGGCCATCCATGCCGTTGCGCCCGTCGTAGCCATAGATTTTGCGTCCTTCGACCAGGCACAACTCCCAGATGCAGGTTACCCAGGCAAAATCATTCAGCTCAAATCCGGTGTCAAAATGAGCAGACGTGGTGGCGAGCATCTCTTGGGTTCCCAGCTCTGTCCCCAACCTGATGACCGTCTCAATAGGCCCCACACCTTGACGACTGCCGCACCATTCGCCATCAATCATCGTTCCGCCTGGGTATCTTCCATTCAGAAAATCAATGGTCCAGCCATCAAGATTCACGCAGTCGATGAAGTCATCTTCCCCCTGGGCCGGTTTGCAGAAATGTTCGCGAGACGGGTAGTACGGATAGGATATCGAGCCTTCTCCGTCCCCGTTGTCAACCGCATACTGGCTCCAGATGTTGCCCTGGCACACATGGATCCCCTCCTCTTCGGCCAGGTATCTCAGATTGTCGGCCGAGAGAAAACCTGCGATGACACTCTTGGGGCGGTAGGCGTCACCCACCATATTAGACACCCTGCGTAACCCTTCATGCAGATCGCGGTTGACCTGGTCACGCGTGTTGTACATGTTGGCAAAATACGCGCCAGGAATAAACGTGATCTCATCGCCATACATATGGTGATACAGAACCACCAATTGCCTCAGATCCCGATAGTCGGGACGCTGATCCTTGAGCGCAAGCCAACTGAAGGCCCATGTGATACGCGCACCCGGCCAGCCCTCTTCAACGGCCTCCCGAAAACGACGGCCCTCCTGAGGCGTGTGAATACTGGATTCATCAGGGCCCAGCGCTGTGTCGCGAGTCACCTCAATCTGGCGCACACGTACCACCGTGTTAAAGGTAAAGAAACGGTTGCCCAGCAGTTTAAGATCCGAATCCTTTTCCACACCAGCGGCAGCATTCGAAGGATCGCTATAAACTGACTTGACAATGTCATATATCACCTGTTTGCCCTGCTTGATAACGTCCGCGGCAGACAGATGATCGAGTGTGTGCGCGTCGATCGACTTGAGAAACCCGTCGAGTCTTGCCCTAGCAGCGACCGCTTCCAGGGACGTGTTTTTATCAAGTTCCTCTCGCAGTATTCTTATTTTTTCATAGTCCTGAATGCCTTCTCTTAGCCTTTCAAATCGTACCGAACTTAGGACATAAGGATAAACCATGTAGGTATCCCCGCTTGGCCACTTGTCATACCTGGAATCAAACAGAGGGTCTTCTGGCCAGCTATTGGCCGCCCACCGCAAAAAACCATCAAATCCCATGGCTGCAGCAATCCACCCCTCAAAACATGATTCGGATGGAGGAGAAAACGTAAAATTATTGGGTCTTGGTATGCCGCAGGCCACATAATAGGTGGTGACCAGGCCTGATGCCTTCCTCGTCTTAATGGCAGCTGTCGGTATCCGGCCGCTGTCCCGCCAGTTGGAACTGAAATCATGAATCAAGGGGTTGACAGCCTCATAATAGAATCCAGCCATGGATATTTTGAGTTCGGGCGCCGTTTCTTTCAAGAACTCGAAAAGACGGGTCATCTCCTCTTGCCCTCGTTCATCCAGCGCAAGCGTGGTCATGTCCAGCCAGCCTTTTTCCTTGAGATGGCCTGTAAAATCAACCAGGAAATGCCGCCACAGATCCTCGTACTCAGGGGACCCTGGTGTGGTTTCGATCCGAACTGTCTGTGATGTTCCTTCGTCGAACCAGGAGAACTGGTTCCCAACCGGCACCATGGAGTAGCAGTTAATTTGCTTGTTTATCCCGCACGCCATGGCCAGACACACGTATTGGTCAAACCATGTATAGTCATAGTCCCAGGTGCCATCTTTTTTTCTGGTCCATTTTATCATGGAACCAAAATCATCGTAACAGGGCTTGTCGTCTCCCCAAGGTCTGTCATTCAGGGTTGTTGTGATACATTTTTGTCCTGCGTTGGCGAGCATGGTCAGTAAAGGTCTCAATAAATCAACATGATCTTTGGACCACAACTCAACATCATGATACCTGGCCACAGCATAGGGGTTTTGCCAGAGATCAAGGTGAAAGAACCAGTCCGAAGGATCAGGCAGCGATTTATTCAATACTTCCAGCATTATGCGATGTGCCACTGACCCGGATGCTGATTGCCTGAACACACGGCCCTCATACAAACCCGCAGGCGCCTCTGGCGGTATGTCCACGGATATCCATACGGGACGTGTTCCCCGGGCTTCCGTCAAGAAACTATGTGCAGGACTCAATATGTCAGGTCGCAAGTGGACCGGCGTCTTGTCATTATCCCTTGGGCCACAGGCAGTTGAGCGTTCATTCAAGAATTCATCGACGAGCACATAGTTGATCACAGAGATGGACATGTCTTTCTTGTCAATACGGTACTGATCATTTTGAAATCCATCCGTCACTATTTTGACCTGTTCCTCCTTGCCAGATGACCAAATAAGCAATTTACAGTGAACTCTTTCCCCCTTCCAGCCATGAAGTTTTATGGCGTCAGTCACATGATCCCCTGGAGGCATACTTTTGGCATAGGCTATATCCAGCGATCCAAAACCTGAGTGTATGCCAGGTTCAACCTGCTGCCATATGGACATGTCATTGGCATCCGGATCAGCAGGTTCAAAACCCCATAAGCCGTTCAGTCTACAGGGAGCATCATGGTGCGCACGATCCTCAGCGCAGGTCTGGAGCGTTGGTGTGTCCCTACAGCCCGCCAACACGCAAAACGCCATGGCACATAGACTGAAAGCACCTAAATGGAAAAGACCGCTGCGAAATATTCGCCTGCGTTTTTTATTTATACTCTTACAAAACACAATGAGACCCCTTCAATGCTAGTACTCTTCGACATCCCTCGCCACTGACTAAGAAGTACGAACGTTCCCTTTTTGTTCAACCATGATCAAAGAGGAAACCGGCCTGAGACCGGTGTCAGCGTGAAGTCCTTGAGGGTGACTCCCTTGACGTCCCCTTCGCGTGAAAACCGAAGCACGTTCTTGCCTTGGCCCAGTTCGATGACGGCCGGCTCCGTTTCGTCCCATAGGCCGACGGTGAAGGGCAGCGTGATCTTGACCGGTGTCTTGGCGTCGTTGACCATGAGCAGCAGGTTCTGCTTCCAACTCGGCGTGACCACCCGTGCGGTGAGTGCGTACTTACCAGCGGCCGGGGCATCGAAGGTGTATTCGAACTTCTGATGCCCGCCGTTGCGGCTGTAGTGCAGCTGCTTGCCACCTAGGTTGCTGTTCATGAAACTGATTTTTCCCGTGCTCTTGGTCGGTTTGCTGGTGGCCGCAGCGGGAATGGTGATCACGCCCTTGTCGTCAGCGAAAATCTTCCGGTCTTCGTCGGTCAGAGACACCTTGGCAATCTCGACGGTCTCCTTGATTTCGTTGGCCTCGCCAATGTCCTCACCGACTGCGGCCAGCGTCTTAGCCTTGGCGGCTTCGATGATGCCGCGTTGCGTGTAGAGGGCCACGACGTTCCAGAAGGCGGGATTTCCGGAGAGGAAACCAAAGGTTCGCGGCTCGCCCATGACATCGCCGATCCACTGGGCACGTTTGACCTGCATGAACGGCTCGCCGGTCGCACGCGCCTGCGTAATCGCCAGGAAATCGAGGTCCTTGTTGCGACCCATGACCCAACCGGCCCCCCAGCCTCCGCCAAGGCAGACCACCCAGCCATCGGGTGTCCAGTGCACCAGAGCGGCATGGCCGGGCTGGGGACGCGCCGTGGTGGGAATGCCGAAGGCGCGGAGGATGAACCGGCCGAAGAAGGCGCGACGACCGCAGACGCCGCCGTTCATGAGAATGTTCTGGAAGAACTGCAGGTCGTCCTTGTCGTACTTGTTGTCCTGCGATCCGTACTTGATATCGCTCCTGACCGCCGCCACGTAGCGCCAGCGGTAGTCAGAGGTGGTGATGTGGTCGGGCCGATAGTTGCGGAGCATCTCGCGGCCCCAGGCGAGGATCTCATCGGGCTCTTCGCCATTGACGACCATGCGCAAATCCCAAACGCTCAGAGTCTTGAACGCCGGATCAAGCTCATCATTCAGGAAAGCCTTTTCGAAATGCAGATACCGCTTGACCGGATCGACGGTGGCGGGCGCATACGTCTTGGCCTTCGCATTACGCTGCTTAATCGAAACCGCATGTTCCAGGCTAATTGCCAGCGCCAGCCGTTGCAGGGCACCTTCGCTGGCCTTGTCACTCGCTTTTTGGATGTCCCTGTAGGTCATCATTGCCTGGCCGTACTTACCGTCCTTGGCACCGTCCGCCACGACCATATGCACCAGAAAATCATCGTCGGCCAACATTGGCTCGATCAGCGTCTCCTGTTCTTTCCCCTGCTGGGCAAACTCGGCCAGACCACGCTGCGTGGCTTCAGACAGGACGACATACTTCGCCAGTTTGGCATCCAGCTTGTCGCTCGAAAAGAAGGACTTGAGACCAGGGTCCTGGACCGCCTTCAACGTGGCGGCCTTCGCTTCAACAAGGGCCCCTTGCGCTTCCTTCGATACCTTCTCAATTTTCGGCCTTTCACGTTCCGCCTTGTCCAAGGCTGCCTGACGCGCCTTGAGTGCTGCAACGCCAGCTTCCCGATTCTCCTGCCATTTGATGAGTTCCTTCTGCGCCACCTGGCGTTCCGCTTCCGTGGTAGCTTTCTTGAGCTTCGCCTTTGCCGCAGCGATCCCCTTGTCCGCGCCGCCGATCCACTTGCCTTTTGCGTGCCCCACAAGAGCATTCGCCTCGTTGATCTCACCCATGCGCTGCTCCGCAGCCTCTACCCCCGCCTCCGCAGCCACCTCAGCCTCACGGACCTTCAGGAAGGCGGCCTTCTTCTGCTCGTTTACGACCGGCAAAGCCTCGGCGATTTCCGCCTTCAGTGCCTCGAGTTGTCCAGCATACTGGGTTTCGAATTTCTGGCCCATCTCAGTCAGGGGCACTTCGGGCGCCTTCTGCTTCTCTTTCGCAGCCAATGTGTTCGAAGTGCCGATCGCCGTGGCGACAAGAATCATTACCATGAAGGTGATTGCCTTTGTTTTCTTCATGTACAGGTTGTCTCCTAACGAACCATTTTGCTCGGACGTCTCTGGGATCAGTTCACAGGCTCGAGTGTCACAGGCCCCAGCAGGCCGGACACCACCAGCGGCGTGGTTTTGCTCTTGCCGGACTTGTTCGTGCGTGTGACTCTGTCTTCTTCATCCAGGAACAAATCACCAACCAGGCGATTGTTCCACACATTGGTCACTGCCACCTCCAGTGTATGCTGCCCCTGGGTGAGCCGCTTGGCAGGCATTTTCACGCGGAACGGATAGGTCCAAGCCGTGCCGAGATCCTGCCCGTCCATGCGCACCTCAGCCACCTCGCGCACCCTGCCGAGATCCAGCCAGAAATCCTTGCCAGCATCCTCAGGCATGGCGAATTCAATGGCATAGGTCGCAGTCCCTGAGAAGTACTTGATGCCGTCCACTTTTGACGTGGTCCAGTCGATCAACTGATCCCACTGAACAGACACCGGGGCAAGTCTTCCAGGCTGGAACTGGACAGTCCAGGTGCCCTTGACAGGCCTCTTCTTACTGGATTCATTTCCAGACAAAACAGCGGTCTTTGGGGGAGCAGAACCGTCGCGGCGAAACACCACAAATGCCGACCCGACAGCCGGCAGCTGAAGCTCGATATCGCAGGCACCCTCTGGATGGCGTGTGATCACGTTGGCCAAACGCATGTCACCTGTCACTGGATACCAGACCTCGGCCCTACCATCAGCATCACGGAATCGGCAGGTCACCGTCTTGCTTTCCTTGGCACTGTTACACACAAAATACACGTCTGCCTTGTCAGTCCGTCGGTGTATTGAATCGATTCGCAGGGGGCCTTCCTGGGACCCCCCGTTTAATACAGTGAAGTCCGGCTTGACACCCATCTCAGTAAGCACCTCACGAGAGGTCATGCCAGCGTACACATGGCCCTTGCCGTAGGCCTTGCTGTGCGCAGCGCTCTGCGGCCAGAAGGGGTCGGTAATCGCAGCAACCTGATCATCTGCCTTGGGAAAGCCTGTCATCGAATTGGTGCGTATGGGCCGGGTCGAACCGAGAATGGTCGCGCCCTGCTCGACCAGATCGCGGATCTTCTCCAGAACCTCCAGACAGATGTGATCGTGGTCGGGCAGGACCATCACCCGATACCGCATGTCACCCACCTTCAACTGGCCCGTCTTTGGATCGACAGTCATGCGATCCAGGATCGACCTGGCATCGAGGTAATCGTATCCGTACCCCTTACCCAGCGTACGGAAGTTCACGGCCACGGGCTTGCCGCAGTGCAGGCATTTATCCATCGCATAGATGGGCTTGACGTTGGGATCGATTCGTCTGGGGGGCACCAGATTGGGCGTCTTGTCCCCGTAGTAAAAACAGGCATCCGCCACATACGTGCCCTGCTGCATCAGATAACAGCACCGAGCCATATACTTGAGCATGGGGCCGGACTGTTTCCACCAGGTATTATTGGCGTTGAAATGCTCGCCTGCATGGTACACATACCCAGGCAATCCCGCCTCAGGCGGATTGTGCGCAAAGGTATGGAAGGTCACGCGGTTCAGACCGTCACAAATCGCCACATCAAAGAGCTGCTTGTAGTGCGAAGGGCCATCAAGCCAGTATCGCCAGCCCGTGAAGGATTCTGAATCCACAAAGCGGCGCCCGTATAGATTGGCGGCACTGGCCGCTTCCTTGGTTACCCAGAAGCGTTTGCCATTCCAGAACTCTCCTCTGGGGATATCGGCCTGGCCCAGCGCCCAGAGCGGATCCACGCGGGGATAGCCGCCGTGGCCTGCTTCTGCGCAGAGCTGCATGCCGTGTCGGTTCAGGATCTCGCGACTCAGGCGAAAATGCCGTTCCGTGATGAGTTCGCCCACGGTCTTGCGATAGTCGGCCATGAAACGCATTTGCACGTCCGTGTCCCTGAGGGTCCAACCTTCCAGAAGCACAAGGTATTTCCCGGGATCGTAGTGGCGACGTTTTTTAAACTCGTCGATAAAATCCTCAGTCCAATCGTTCGCCGGGTTGACCTCATAACTGTCGTGCGACATGGTCTTCAGAATCTTATGCCCTGGATCGATCTCACCGAGCTTGTCGATCATGTGCATCATGTGTCTTTCAGTGGCGTCTGCGCTGAGATGATCAATAATCAGCCCCTTTGAGTTGGGACTTGGCACGACGAGACCCTGGTTCGTACCGCGGCACACAAACCGAAGGATTGTCCAATCTCCGTCAGGCACATCCCATTGGACCCTTCCCTTGGCATCCATCTGGTCAGTGAGATCGATCCTAGCATCAAGGGAGACAAGGGTCTTGTCCTTGGACTGGGGAACCGCCAACACAGAAATATCACAATAGTACGTGTCACTGTCACAGGGCACGGGCAGCACATCGTCAAACCTTGTCGGCCCGGTTACTTCCACAGCACTGCTGGCAATACGCTTGCTACCGTCAGACTTTTTGACCCATGATCCACCGGCGTTCCAACTGCTGGCTGCAATCATGTTGAGTTCAAGCCCGAGGCGCTTGGCCTCGGTCATGGCGTACTTGATGGTCTTCAGGGAGTCCTCACCCAAAAAGGCTGGGCCCTTCGGCACCATGCCCACGGGCCGGATCACGCCAACATCCCAAATTTCAAATCCCCGCATGCCCAGAGCCTTGGCCTCTTCCATTTCACGCGTCATCTGCGCATGATCCACGTGGCCGTTCAACCAGCACCAATACGCCCCGGGCCGTGCCTCCAGAGGCGGATTCAAAAATGCGGCCTGTGACACCCTGTCGCCCGAACTGGCGCAACCCGAAAATACAGCAAGCAACAGCAGACAAACTGTCAGGCAAATCCAGCTTCGAAACCGAGATGACATCGGTCTCTTCGGAAACGTATGAGTCATTGAGATTTTCATGTATATCATTCCTTTCAATAAAGTACTTATGCAATGCCTGCCAGCCTGCCTGGTCAGGCCTTCACATTCATTTTAACGCGCGGTCACACACTCGGCACCACGCTTTATTTTCAGTCACTGAACTTCTGCAGAGTCCAAATGTTCAGATGGCAATTCGCAGTAGGAATATCGCATTTTTCTGAAAACTGAATACTGAAAACTGAATACTACAGGGCTTTTTGCAAAAGTCCTGTCAATCAATCAACCACTCCTGAATACCGCAAGACGTTTCGTCGAGGACGACTTCAAGTCGCACCGCAGTGGTCTTGACCGGGTTGAAGCGATTTACGCAAATGGCCTCAGCCTGTAGTCACCTGCAAAGGCAGGTGCCACCAAAACCAACAAGACCAGAAGGTCTCCTTTTGACAGACAGTCTGCCCGACAGATCTTAGATGGCCTATTTAGACAGGTGCAAAACATGCTTGGGTCCTCATCGTCCAGCATTGGCCCTTTCAAACTCGGGTTTCAGCTCTGCGATGGTTGCCTCAGCTTCCTTGAAACGCCGTTCCATGTCAGCCTGTCTGAACATTTTACGAAGCTCGTTGGAAATCTGTCGACTGGTTTTCTTGTCGAAATCTGTGACTTTAATGGGCGTTTCTTCAAGCAGCCAGTCGTCGCTTCGCTGCGTGGCCAGGGGAATGCCGCGTCCGTTCACGATGTTCGAAATCGGATTTCTCGCCCAGGCATGGCGAAAATGAATCGGCTCGGGGACAAAGGGACTACTCAGCACAAGACTGTTGCGCTGATACTTCGGCTGGTTGCGATTGTCCACGGACCCATCCGTGTACCACTGCACGTCAGCCGGATAGAAGCAACGATCCTGACCAGCAATGGCGAACCCCATCATCTTGCCATCGCTCTCATCTCTGGTTTTTATGGCAGTGCTTAGGGTCAGCCGGATCTGCCCGTCGCCCCTCTTGACCGCCTGGATCGAAGGCGGCAGCCAGTACAGACCGGCGTCTCTGCCAGTCAAGAGTTCATACTGGGACACCAGCGCCCACTTGGCAACACGCTCCCCTGCCGGCACTTTGATCTGGGGATGATACCAACTCTTTCGCAGGTCAAAAGAACTGACAAACCCAATGCCCTTGTCACCGGCATCATAAAGATCCTTGAACGTCTTGTATTGCGATTCCCTTATGAGTGGCCCCACATCGTACATGGGTTCAAGATACCTTTCCAGCGTCTGCGGTTCACCTGCAGTACACAGAGACACAATGCAAAATGGCATGTGCGCACTGTTGAACGCCGCACGCCAGGCTGTGATCATGTGTCCAAAGACCTGCTGATACATCCTGGCACCAGCAGACCCCTCAAAACAGTTGTTGAACCCGTGGTGAAACACAGCCCCCTTGACGTGAAGCCCTTCAAGGGGGCGAATCACACTGGCATAACAATAGCCCGGTCGGTTCTTGTCTGCCACGGGGCCGGGACGCAGATCACTGGGTGGTTGGCTGTCTTCAGGCAAGGGATTGCCCTGATCTGCCAGTCTCTGCTTTCTCCGTTCATAATTGGTGATCCGATTCTGCAGGTCTGCCTGGGCGTCATAGCTTGCGATCTTGTCTTGCCACTCTTTAAGTTTGGCCCTGGTTTCCTTGCCCTGGATCTGATCCAGCACGGACCTTGGTATCCAGGTTTCCACAGTGGTGCCGCCAATGGACGTGTCAATGAGTCCAATGGGCACCTGGGTCGCCATATGCACACGCCGCCCAAATATGTACCCAATCGCGGTGAATTCCTTGACCGTGTCAGGCGTACAAATGTCCCAGTCGCCCTTACGGAAATGTCGGCTGAACCATGAACTCCACTCGTGCAGGCGATCAAAACTCTTGACCGATTCGAAGCCCTTGCCCCAGGGCATACTGAGCAGGCGAATCTTGGGGAAGTTCGCGGACACGATTTCCAGTGCGCCGTCGTCGATCTTGGCAATCTCAAATTCCATGTTGCTCTGGCCGCCAAGTATCCACACGTCACCGATAAGGATGTTGTCCAATGTGAGTGTCTTTTGTTGGCCTTTGATCGTCATCACCTGGGCCTGACTGTTGGCTGGCATCGCCTTGAACATCACCTGCCACGATCGATCAGACTTGGCACGCGTCGTGGCTGTCTGGCCTGCGAACGAGACCGTGACAGTCTCTTCAGGATCAGCCCAACCCCAAATCATCACGGGCTTATTGCGTTGAAGCACCATGTTGGTCTGAAACACATTACTGATACAGAGGCCCTGGCCAAAGGCCGGAACATCAACCACGTCAACCTGAGGCATTCTTTCGGGCCGGCCCTGAGCCGGCACAATAGCGAAGAAGAACAAGACCACTAAAACTGATTTCAAAACGACTTGTCTATGCATTTCAAACCTTTCTGTCAATAAATGAATGTGATTCAGCACAACTATCCCCGCGGTATAGTAATCTACCTGTCTTTCCATTTTCTTAGCTCGGTTGCGTTCTCCTCCTGGTGCTCATCAAGCAAGTACCGAGCGTTTTTGAGACGGCGATCCATGTCGAACAGACGGTTTGCCTGGCGTGCCAAATTCAGGGTCTGCCTGTCTGCCTTTTCGCCAAACTTGACGGGCACCTCGTAGATCTTCCAGTCATCACTACGCTGTGTAGCCAAAATCGCTGAATCAAAGTTGTACCTGGGCTTGAGGTTGCCCATGGGATTGCGTGCCCAAGCATAACGATAATGGATTGGATCTGCCACATGCCGACTGGAAAGCACGATCGTCTTGTAATCATACACCGGCTGGTTACGACTGTCTTTTCTGGTAACCCGATGTTCGACCGTGGCCGGCTGGTAACGCCGATCGTTACCGGCAATGGCAAAGCCTTCGATAGGATTGTCATGACCCGCATCAACAGGCACATCAAATGTCAGGACGATCTTGCCGTTTTCAATCTTCATCCCGGTGATCACAGGGGGCTTCCATTCAATCTTCTTGCTGTATTGGGAGGCCAGTGCCCACCGGGCCATGCGCTCACCCACAGGAACCTTCAATCCCGGGTGATACCAGGCACGCCGCATGTCATAGCTGCTGCAAAACCCAACATTCTTATCACCCGCCTTGACATAATCGAGTATCTCACGCGGACTCGAACTGGCCGGCAATGCAGGAAATGTCACTTTCCAAGAA
>CAZBTJ010000070.1:0-27575 GCA_964494325.1 uncultured Pirellulales bacterium | reverse complement strand
TCTCAGAAGAAACCTACTGGATCAAATAACGGACTTATTAAATCCGGTATTAAGCCGCTTTGAAGGTGCGGAAAGTAAGATATATGGTATCCTACAATTACAATTCGGAGTGGCTTTATATTCTTGGACCGGACGCGGAAAAGGACGGATTTTGACGGACAGTAAGGGAGAAAAAACGAAAGTGAGAAAGGCTCAGAATCCTTGATTCCGAGCCAAGATCAATGTTTTTCGGCTAAAAACGCCAATGAGCGATGCAGGGCTCGAACCTGCGACCCGCTGATTAAGAGTCAGCTGCTCTACCAACTGAGCTAATCGCCCGAAAATCGAAACGGGTATAATATCGAGTTGCCTGGGGCGTTTCAAGGCAAAAATTTGATTTTTCGGGTTTGTTTGTGGGCCTGGGTCGCCAGTTTGCAACTAGTTTGGATAACAAAGTTTCTTTTGTCTGGGGAAATGGTGATGACTGGTTGGTGTTTTGAGAGCTCGGTGGTATCCAGTGTAACGGCTTTCTGGCCCATGGTGCCGCTATCGACTTTCCTGACCCAGGCTATAGCACTGGCCTGAAGATTCCGATTGATCGCCACCAATTCGGCACGACGCGTCTGCCTGAGCATAACGCGTGAATTGGACATAAGTTCCATGAGATACACGGATAGAAGGCTCATGAGGACTATGACATAAATAAGCGCGATGCCTTGAGGGTTTCGTTTCATAAAACATCTTCCCGGATTCTGTCCACACCCACATAAAAAAGTCGGGTGTTTTTCAATTTTTTCTTTTTGCTACGCGTGTGCTGAACTGCGGTAGCCACTTCAACTCTCGTCGGTTTGGAGACATCGGGTTCGATCGTCCACTGAAAGCAGCCCTGAGGAATGGGCCAGGACATTATGTTTTCCACAGTGTTTGGCTCCAGAACTTGGCGTTCTATCCCCCTTTCACTGTGAACGTACCCCACAAGCATGTCAGGCAACTGAATCAAGAGTGTATTTGTGTCCTGTTGCCATGCTCTATGGGATGGAGGCAGGGCCACGGCCACGGCGAGATCTTGTTCCATAAACTCCAGGCACCTCAGCAAAAACTCATGTTGACAAACCACCTGCGATGATTTGGGTAAATCCAGGGCTATCTCTCGAAACATCTTGTCCATAATCATAAAAAGGCAAGGCAGAGTCATCAACAAGATGAGCATTTCAACATAAGAGTACCCTTTGTGACGTTGAGGATTCATGAGTCACCTCCTGATTGAGCCACAGGCAAATCCAGATAGCGAGAAAGCGTGACATTGATGGCCTGTCTATAGCTGTGGCTAGACGCTTTGACCGTTACGAGTGTGAGCCCTTGCCATGACCCCAGGCCTGGTGCATGGTGGGTCGACAGGTCAACGCGTGGCCAAAGACGCTTGGCATCAGCAGTGGTCAAGGGCTGTTTGGCAGAAAGGCTGTCCAGTTGGGCCTGAGCTGCGGCAATACAATGCTGACGTGTCCACTGGGCATGGCTAAAACAGCGTGTCTGGTGCAGGCTCATGCCAAAGAGCGTCAGCAAGAGTCCCAGCACGCTCAATGCCACAATCAGTTCAGTGAGGCTGAATCCTGATTGTTTAGCCGGTTGTTTCTTGAATCGTTTCATAACGTTTTTCACCGCTCCACTAAGGATAAATTTCAACCAAATGTGTTATGGTAGAGACCATGGGCAAGAAAATTGCCAACATGACAAAACACACCATAGCAGCCAGCACCATAATAATGCATGGCCCCAGAATTAAACTGAGCACATTGGAGTGGTAGACATAACGATCGCTGTACGTTTGCTCCAGCATACTGAGAATACTGGGGGTGTTGCCCTGGTTCACTGTCGTATCAAAGGCCCAGGCCACTGCCCGGGGCAAACCTGCTTTGCGGGCTGATTCTGAGACCGATTGCCCCTGCACGATCAAGCGGTGCCACTTGCGAATCTGTCGAACGAAACACCGATTGACATCCAGGTTCAGGCACTGGGACACTGCCTGATCCACGGGGCGTCCCGCACTCAGGCCAAGGTTCAGCGTTTCAAGCAGTTGAATTAATGCGAACGTACGGTCAAATTGACGGACAAACGGCAAACGCCAACGGAACCAGTCCAAGATGCAAACGATCCAAAGGGGACGTTGGCCCTTATTAAACCAACCGGTGATTGTGATGATCATCCATACGCCAAAGATAATACCCAGACCCATCACGATGGGATCACCCAGATCCGACCATATCCAAATAAGCCATTGGGTAATGATGGGCAAATCCCCATCTGCGATTTCACGCATCGTGGTGGCAAACTGAGGAATAACGAACTTAAATAATGCCGTCACAAGCACAGCCATGACCGCAAGCACAACAATGGGATACACAGGATGAACCGGTTCGCAGGCTTGCTTGCGCTTTTCTCTGAGCATGACATTTTTATGCACGGCTGTCAGGCCAGGTGCCAGGCGTCCCACAGACTCGGCCCCTTGGAGCAGACCTATGACATGACCAGGACATTGTGGCCATGCCAAACGTAAGGCATCCACCAGATTATGCCCCTTGATCAAGTATTTTTTGATCTCCCTGTACAGCAAGGTCTCCTGGCTTGACGGTCCTTGAGCAGCACAATCCAGAGCCATGGGTAAAGGCAAATTTTGCCTCATGCAAGCCTTCAGCGTGGTGAGTAAGGAGAATAGAAGAGACCGCCTGGCCGTGCTTCCATAGGCAATCATGGCTGCCATCCAAACAACAAACATCAAAACACCCGCCAGGGCCAAGGGACCAAAGAGAACTCCAACGCCCACCACAAGCAAAATAAGAATGAGACCCACCAAGAGCTGCCGAGCCGCTGTCCTGACGATATAATGCTCTTCTGACTGCAGAAAGAAACCGACGTAGATGTAGCAGCTCAAGAACGGACAAGGAGATACGAGGGTGACCCAGTCATTGCCGGCATCCCATCCCAATAGAAAGAAAATGCAGGTCGTAGGCAAAGAAAGCATCATTATGGCCAGAGGCCATCTGGCCATGCAGGCCCAGCAGATCACGAGTATTATTATCAAACTAATCATCATCATAGTTAATTGCCCCTTAGCCCGCAGAACTTAGGCTGGTTACCACTTGGATCATGGGTAAAAACACGGCCAGCACCGCCAAAGCCACAACCCCCCCGACCAGAATGACCATGGCGGGCAACAAGACAGACTGCAATCTGGATTGTCCCTGCCTGGCCTGTTCTGAATACATGCCGCTGAGGCTATACAGATTATCCTGCAATTCATTACGTTGCATACCCAGTTGTATGGAGTACAAAAAGAATCGTGGGATCACCCGGCAAAACTGACCGGCCTCCAGCACAGGCTTGCCCTGCTCCATTTGATCGGCCAACAAGTCACTCTCCAAGATCAACTGTTCACTGGAGGTCGTCTGGGCGGCCAAACGCAAGCTGGTACTCATATCCGAACCTGAACAAATCAGAATTCCCATGGCCTCCGAAAAACGCCCCAGAGTGCCCTGCTCATAGATCCGCCCCACCACGGGAATGCGACGAATCAGAGATTCCCTGACTCGACGCCCGCGTACATTGGTACTCATGGCAAATAGAATCAACATCACCGCACCGATCGCACAGGCCAAACCTACCCAGAATGGCAATACATTACCGCCAATGGCCAGCACAGTCGACGTAATGGGATTTAACGAACCACCCACCATGTCATTGAGCACGGCCTCAAACTGAGGGATGATAAACTGAAACACACCGGTCAGAATGACGGCGGCAAACAACAGTATGACAGCAGGATACGTCATGGCTTCAACAATGATCCGGCGTGTCTGATTGCCCAGGTCAATATGACGATTCAAGCTGGTGAGCATCTCGCTGAGACGCCCGGTTTCCACACCGGCCTTGAGTATGCGACTGTAGAGCATGGGGAATTGAGTCTCACGTTTACTAAAGGCTTGATCAATATCCATGCCCGACTCCAAATCGTGAGCCACCTCTTGGATCAGCTTTCGCATCTTGGGCGACGCAATGTCACGGCTCACCTCGCGCAGACCCTGCTCAAGGGGAATGCCCGCCTTGGTAATCGAAGCGAGTTGCTGGTTAAACAGCAAAAATTCATTGCGTCCCACGGCAGTTTTGGAGAAGCTCTTTTTGACTTTTTCCAGGGAATCGACAGTCAACGTCATCTGTTCAAGCTGCGTCTGCGCTTCATCAGGTGAGCTGGCTTCCAACTGCCCGGTCATGAGTCGCCCTTCCTGGGTGAGAGCTTGGTACTGGAACATGGCCATAACAAGTCCTTATAATTGGGTTATTGGTTTCTGGTTGTTGGTCGTCGGTAGCCTAGAACTCTAGCGATTTCCTGCTTGGATGTTTGCCCTTGACTGATAAGGTGTGCTGCATGCATTTCGATCGTATCCCGGCCTTGAGTGGCCAGGATCATTTCGAGCTCTTCCAGATCTGCACGATTTAACACAGCCTGCCTGAGGGTCCGGTCCAGCTGAATCGCTTCGGCCAATAGGATACGCCCGGTATAGCCGGTGTGCAGGCAATGGTCGCACCCTGCGGCATCAAAGCTCGAATCTTCATTTTGAGTTTTGCAGCGATCACACAAACGGCGAACAAGACGCTGATTGATCACCGCACACACACTGGATGTGACCTGATACGGCTCAATGCCCATTTCCAGAAGACGAAGTAATGCCCCGGCTGGTGTGCCACTATGAAGTGTGCTGGCCAGCAAATGACCTGTAAGCCCGGCTTCCACCGCAATGCGTGCGGTTTCAGCATCTCGAACTTCCCCGATCATCAGAACCTGGGGGTCTTGCCTGAGCAGGGATCGCAAGGCCACTGGAAACGTCATATCGCCGTGGGGCGTTATCTGGACCTGTGTCACACCCTTGATACGAATCTCCACAGGATCTTCGAGAGTCACGATGCTTCGCCCAGGTGTCGTATCAAGGATGGTTCGCATGAGTGCAGCGAGCGTGGTACTCTTTCCCGTGCCAGCAGGCCCGGTCAACAACAGGATGCCCTGACTCTGGCAGGCAAAGTCCTTGAGAATATCTGCCACGTGGCCTGGGAAGCCCAATTGACCCAAATCCACAAGCTGATCGTTTTGATAGAGGATGCGAACCACAGCACGCTGGCCATATATGGTGGGGAAGATGGCCAGTCGCAAGTCCATTACGTCTTTGTACTGGCCTGCGTCAGACTCAATGCGACCTTCCTGGGGAATGTCATTACGATATGTTAATAGCCCTCCCAGCACCTTGAGCCGCGCCACACAGTTTTCCGAAACCGCTTTGGGCAGGGTTTCAAGAGAGGTAAGCAATCCATCCAATCGATACTTGATCACCAGACCATCGTCAGTCGGCTCAAAATGGATGTCCGTGGCATTGGATTGCACGGCCTGACTCAAGACGGCATCCACCAGACTGACCACATCTGTGTGAGGTTTATGTTGTTTATTGACAAAAGGTCTCATTAGAATCCCCTGGTTTTCTTTTGTTTTGTTTGCTGCCATGTATGACGGAAGCCAAAGCTTAATGTTAATTATTTTCTTTTTTTCCGTTAAAACTTCGATGTCGCATGGAACTGTGTTATTGTGAAGTAAGTTTTTCGAGACAGGCATGATTTTTTCAATTAACGTAGCAGGGACGCGTTGCGTCTGTATTAAAGTAACCTAGAAAACCCATGACCATATTCGGCCAAACGCTTAGTCGTGAATTGGGGACAACGCAAGACCTGGATCAGGTTGATCGGAGTCAAAAATGGGTATTATCCGCCATGGACAAACACGGCTCGGATCTTGTGACCCTGCTATGGCGTATGTTGGGCAATGAGCAAGATGTATGCGATGTGTACCAAACCACATTCCTGCGTCTGGCTCATATAGAAAAAAAACAGAAACCAAAACATATTAAGGCTTATCTTTTTAGGACAGCGTCAAATACGGCAATTTCATTATTCAGGACGCGGGCTTCGGAGAAGAAAAGAATCACACAGGCGCCCTGTGATGTCATGTCGCCATCCACACCTGACCAGGAAATAAGCCAAAAACAACTGGTAGGCACGTTACGAACCTACATCTCGCAGTTGCCATCGCATTTGCGAGATGTGGTAGCGTTGAGAGACTTGGCTGAACTTCCTTATGGCCAGGTCGCTCGTGTGCTGGGGATCACGCCTGGCACGGCTCGTGTTTACCGGTGTAAGGCGATCACATTATTGGCCGCCTGGATGAATAAGAATGATAAATAAGAAAAAACACATGAACGGACGTGAAAATGGTCAGACAAATGTGCAGTCTCACTGCAAACTGGCCAGAAAACGTCTATTTGGCCCATCATCCTCTGAAAAAGAACGCTCAAGCTGGCTCTTCTCCAGAACAGGCATTGCCCTGGAATCTCCCTGGATTCAGCAGCATATCAGCACATGCCCCAGATGCCAAAAACGTTTTTCGGCCCTGGGCAAGGTGACCATGAGCCTGAATCTCATCAAATCACAATCCCACGACCTGGGTTTGCTCAAACGCGCCAACACCTCGGCAGTCAACGTTCTCAAGCACGATTTGCGTGAAAGTGAGACCGCCGAATGGCTCAAAATCGCCCTGCCCACGCCCGCATTGGGTCAGAGAATGCGTGCTATTAGCCACAGTCTTTATCAAACAGCCGCCTGCATTGCCATCTTGGTCCTGAGTAAAATCAATGTATTCTCATCCATTGATCACCTGCAAAAACAGGGTCAAACCACGGTCAGACACTTCTATGACAGTCAATTGGGCACTGATCTTTCGGATGATCTGTTCCCTGACGTCTAATTGACTTCCCCAAAATCTCTATTTTTCTTGCATCACCCCACATTGTGTCGATATACTCTGAGTTTTTCATTAATGGTAAGGCTTGACTGACACAGGCCATGTGTATCTGTGGAAGTTGGACATATGTTCAGCCTGAAAAGATAGTCTATTTGGAGTGTCGTTATGAACCTAGTCAAATGGTTACGTAAGAACAATAAGAAAATGATGGCAGGTTTTGTCATTCTTATTATGGTAAGTTTCATGGGCCTTGGGCAAATGCTCCGTTATGTTGGCCAGAAGGCAGACAAAGAGGTCGTAGCTTATTACGCAACCAAAACAAAAATCACTAATTTTGATCTGAATGAGGCTCGACAAGAACTTGAATTACTCCAAGCGTTACAGGCCGAGGCCTTTCTACAGTCCTCCGACATGCGGGGTTTGTTCTTGAGCGAAATACTCTTCTCTGAACGCAGCATCGACCCTAGGGTCTTGAGTTATCTTAACCAAACGATCCAAAAAAATGGACTCCGCATCACACCTGAGCAGATCACCAATCTGTATCAAGGTAATAGCAACGCTGGCCCCAATGTCTTCTGGTTTCTGCTAAACCAAGAAGCGGCTGAAGCTGGCATGGCCGTGGAAACAGAGACCGTCAAGATGCTATTAAAGCAGGTGGGGTCAGAACTCTTCAATGGCATGACATACAAACAACTCATGCAGCAAACAATGCAACGATTCAAAATGTCTGAATCAGACATTCTGGGCACCTACTCAAACCTGTTGAGCATCATGCAATTTGCACGCATGGCCACGGAGTCACACGATACCACAACGTCTCAGGTAAAGCATATGGCCAGTTGGACAAAAGAAACCCTCAGCACAGAATTGGTTAAACTGGACGCCAAAGAGTTTCTCAAACTGGAAGATCCCAACGCTATGCCATCAGAGTCAGCCCTTTCGACCCACTTTGACAAGTTCAAAGGCGTGGAGCCTGGTACTGTTTCAGAAGAGAATCCCCATGGCTTGGGATATAGACTGCCAGACAGAATCCAGCTGGAATACATGGTGGTCAAGCTAGATGACGTCCTCAAGACCATTGACTCGCCCTCAGCCAAGGACCTTGAGGAATACTATCAAAAAATCGCCAGCTCAGTCTTTACAGAACAAGTCTCTGCTGACCCGAACTTGGCTGATGATGACCCCAATGCTGTAAAAAAGGACGTGATCCTCAGTTACGCGGAAGTCGCCTCCAAAGTTGAAAAGCGTTTGATCGTAGAAAAAACGATTCAGAAGACCAATGACATACTTCAAAAGGCCAAAACCCTGGTCCAAATCCCCTACTCACAGGATGAAGTCAAAGCCGCAGATCAGAAGAAACTGACTCAGGAAGTACAAGGCAAGTTTGCCTTTTCTAAAGCTTCGGAAACCCTTAAAAGTTCGTTTCCCTCTGTGACAGTATACACAGGCACAACGGGCTTATTGAGCCAGAACGACATGTCTGGCGATTCTTCTCTTCGACGTTTGGTCATGAGCGGTGCTGGCGGCGCTGTGGCCCAACTGGCGGACGTTATGTTCACAACGGAACCTTTGGACTCCTCAGACCCCCGGCTCATGAGTATGACAAAACCTTGGCTTTTTAACACAATTGGGCCCGTCAAGGATCAGTACACAAGCCCAGGCACCTCAGTGGCCGGCCAAATCATGGCGTTGGTCAGAATTGTAGCAGTAGAACCCTCAACGGAACCGGCGGGGCTGGCAGCTGTCTACAACAAGAATGGACTCATGCTGGATACAGCTCAGGTACCCAAGCAGGTCGCCCTAAAAAACCTTGTTGTCGAGGACGTCAAGACACTGCAAGCATATCAAAAGCTTGAGGCCAGAACAAAAGAGTTTATGAACCTGGTGGCCGATGGCTCTTGGGACACAGCGGTCAAACAATTGAATCGTCTCTATGGCAAACAAATCTCAACCAATCCCAGTGATCCCAATGTCTTTTCTCTGGAGCCGCAACAGCTGCGTAGAACACCAGATAGTCAAATTTCCCAGATGGAAGCCATGGTCAAGATGAATCCCATGATCCTGGGGTATGTTAATTCCATCAGAGCAGACAATACGCTCTTCGAAACCCTCTATAAGAAGATACCGGCAGATCAGGACAAAGCAGATAATTTGCCCTTGACTGTAACATCACCGGCTAATTACAGCGTATACTGCATCAAGGATTTGTCGTTAGCACGTTTGAGCGAACAAGAGTATGAAAAGAACAAGGCTGAAATAATCATTCGCGAGACACAGATTGCCGCTCAGAGCCTCGCCATCGTTCACTTCACACCGGACAATATCTTGTCGCGTATGGCGTTTAAGTGGAAGAAGACCAAGACTGATGCAGATACAGAAGATGCCAATGACTCCGCCAACTAACCATTGGAAACTTTATGACAACGCATAAGAACACCTACAATCCGGTTGTGTTGGTATTAGCGGGTACTGCTGCTTGGGTAGTACCTGGCGCTGGATATTTTGTGCTGGGCGACCGGAAGAGAGCCTTGGTCGTATGCGTGACAATCGTACTAACCTTTTGCCTGGGGTTGTATGTTGGCTCGATTGGCGTGATTGATTCGGTGCACGCCAAACCCTGGTATGTGGCTCAATTAATGAATAGCCCTGTCGTGATGCTCATCGCAGGACACGTAGCACGTACCAATAGCTTCCCAGTGTTTGGAAGACCCGCAGAAATTGGTCAGATTTATACCAGTATCGCAGGCTTGTTGAATCTCCTCTGCATTGTGAACTGTGTGTACGTGGCGCACAATCGACAGACTCAGCAGGAGGAAAAATAGGCATGGCCACAGAATTGCTTTTAACCTTTATAACGCCGGAACGCATCGGTGTCACCCCGTTTTCCATGTTTTGGGCCCTTCCTTTGATCGCCTCCATCTCTATTGTATACAAGGCCACAAAAGTTCACTCAATTCGGCCACTGGCTTTTGCCAGAGAAACCGCCGGATTATTTGGCTCTATTGTGGCATTCCTGTTGGTGGCTGCGATGGTGCTATGCGCTATTGCATGGCTCTTTAATGAAAAGATGTCGCTTCTGGCAGGATGAACTAGCTCTCGAAGCTTGGCTTCTTTTCGATCACATCCAATTCAACCAGAGCATTGTATGCGGCGCGTTGCTCGGCCTCTTTTTTTGTCACGCCCCAGGCACTGGTATGGCAGTCGTCTTTGAGCATCACTTCACATTCAAAACACTTGTTGTGATCCGGCCCTTTTTCGTCGAGTAGCACATAATCTGGAGTCACACCATAATGCTCCTGTGCATACTGCTGCAATAAAGATTTGTAATTGCCATTGGGGCCCTTCACTTGAATGCTATCCAGAAGGTCCGAAAAGCTATTCGTGATAAAGACCTGAGCCTTTTCAAAACCGCCATCCACATAGATGGCTCCAATCACGGCCTCAAGAAGACCCGCTTCGATAGATTTTGGCAACGCTCTCGTACGAGACATGCCCTTACCCACCCACAAAAACGCCTGAAGCCCCATCGCTTGGGTGATTTGGGCACAGGTTGAGCGAGATACAAGGGAACTTTTGAGTTTGGTGAGATCCCCCTCAAGATACGTGCCAAAGCGAGTGAATAGAACGTCGCAAATGACCAGACCGAGCACCGCATCTCCTAAAAACTCAAGACGCTCATTACTTGACAAACGATCATCCGCTGCCGAAGAGTGGGTAAATCCTTTGATCAACAATTCTTTGTCCTGAAACTCGTAGTTTAGGGCCTGCTCAATCTGTCGCATCGTATCTGTATTTGTTAGATCAACCATAAGTCCGGTTCTCCAAAGGCGAAAGATCAAAACAGACCATTCACCTAGACAGATAAATGCAAGCAGACTACGAACCCCGCCTCTCAGGCGACATTCGTAGTCAGCTCGCGATATTTAACTATGCTTGCAAATTGCAATCGCCCAAACGGGGCAGCGCAATCACCTTTAACCTACCATCTGCAAACTGGCAAGTGCTAGGAATTTATCCTCACTCATGTCAAAGACACCTTCCAGCCCAGTGACTGTAAAAATGCCCTTTGTCGCTGCAGCCACACTGCAAAAAACCAAGCGATGACCACAATCACCCAGAAGCTTACGCAATTTCAGGAGCTTTGACAAGCTGGATGATGTAACAATGTCCACATTGCCAAAATCAATCACAACATCACAATCGCCTCTGTCACGAAACTCTGAAATGACAGTCTTCAACTCATCGCCCATCTCTGGTTCTTGTGGTAAGTCGACCAGCAAAATGTCTTCGGACCAATTTTGAATCCCCATTATGAATCTCCTTATGGTTAGTGTTTGTCTCTTACTTGCCTGTTTATCGGCGTGACCATCCCTGACATTAAGTAAAAAAACAAACATCCACAAAGGAAATATCCTGGCCCGATAACATCCTTATTGGACATATATCAGGGCAGTATCCATCCAGAGAATATACCTAATTGAATAGACGCGTATTCTTTTTCAAAAGAACTGCTTTTGTGAGCCAACGACACAAAAGCCTATTCAGTGGCCAGGCGGGCGAACTTTCGTTTGCCCACCTGCACAACCATGCCATCGGTGGGCAAGATCTCCTCATTGGGATTTGTGAGTTTCTTGCCATCCACACTGACACCACCCTGCTTGACCATACGTTTGCCTTCGCCGACAGAGGCCACAAGATTGCAGGCCACAAGCAATTTAGAAGCAAAAATGGGCTCGGACGTCATCGCAACAACTGGCATGTCATCGGGGATTTCCTTCTGCTTGAATACCTTGTCAAAGTGAGCAGCAGCCCCTGTCGCAGCAATTTCGTCATAGAACTGAGCCACAATCATTTTGCCCAACTGTACCTTGGCTTCCTTGGGATGAGTCTGCGTGGGATCAATCAACACCTTGACCTGGTCCATGGGTAGATCCGTCAGGAGCGTATAATAGTTTTCCATGAGCCCATCAGAGATACTCATGACCTTGCCAAACATATCATTGGGCTCATCCGTGACGCCAATGTAATTCCCCTTGGACTTACTCATCTTTTCCACACCGTCAAGACCCACCAAAATGGGCATGGTCATCACGATCTGGGGCTTTTGCTTGTCCAGTTTCTGAAGATCACGTCCGACCAGGTTATTGAAGGTCTGGTCTGTCCCGCCAAGCTCCACATCGGCCTGGATACAGACGGAATCATGGCCCTGCATCAGAGGATACAAAAACTCATGAAGTCCGATTGGATCACCCTTTTTGTATCGAATCTCAAAGGTGTCTCGCTCCAGCATTTGAGCCACTGTCATGCAACCGGTCAACTTAATCACGCCTGCCAGGTCAATCTTACCGAGCCATTCGCTGTTATGTCGTACTTCCAGCTTATCTTCCGACATATCCAAGATCTTGCCAGCTTGCTTAAAATAGGTTTCAGCATTGAGCTTAATCTGATCCGGACTGAGCATGGGACGTGTGGTGTTTTGTCCTGTGGGGTCACCGATCATCGCAGTATAGTCTCCAATGATCAAGACTGCCCTATGTCCAGCATCTTGAAATTGACGGAGTTTACGTAACACAACAGTATGACCCAGGTGAATATCCGGACTGGTTGGATCCAGACCCAGCTTCACGCGTAGCGGACGCCCTGCCTGGTTTGCTTCTGCCAAACGTCTCTTCAAATCATCCACACTGAATATATCCACGGCACCACGCTGTAAAATTTCAAGCTGCTCGGAAATCGTCATACTGTTTGATCCTTATTTTTGCAGGTTACATAAAAGCGGCAAGTATATGCATTTTGGAGACTTATAGCACGGAGTCAGGTGCAATCTACGCTTCCAGAAAACTGTTTGTGATTAGGTAGTTCTGCACATAATCCTTAATGGCCTCCTCCAGAGACGTTATCTCGACGGAATAACCCATCTGACGTATTTTGTCAATGCTGGCCTGGGTGTAATACTGATATTGATCTCGAATGATTTCCGGCATATCCACAAACTCAATATTTGATGTGCATCCCATGGCAACGAAGATGGCCTTGACATAATCGTTCCATGTGCGAGCTTGGCCTGTGCCCACATTAAATAGGCCATTGGCCTGGGGATGGTCCATGAAGAACAGGGTCATGGCCACGGCATCTTTAACGTATATAAAATCCCGAACATAGTCACCGTCGGCATAGTTGGGATCTCCGGACTTGAACAGCTTAACCTTGCCACTGGCCTGGATCTGCTCAAATCCCTTGAGCACATAACTTCGCATGTCAGCCTTATGATATTCATTGGGGCCAAATACATTAAAAAACTTCAACCCCACAATTTTGTCTAATAAGCCTGCTTTACGAGCCCACAAATCCGCCATCTGCTTAGAGTAGCCGTATGGATTCAGAGGCCTTAAGTGGTGTATAAGCGACTCATCATCCATGAACCCTTGGTCACCCGCACCATATGTAGCAGCACTTGAAGCGTAGATGAAACGAATATTGGAGGAGACACACCAGGAAGCCAGCCATTTGGTGTATTCGAAGTTATTCTGTACAAGAAATGACATATCCATCTCTGTGGTACTGGAACAGGCGCCCATATGAAGCACCGTGTCAATGCCTTCCAGCACATGTCCATCAATGACCATATCCAGAAAATCGCCCTTTTCCATGTAGTCGGAAAAACTCAAGCCCCGAAGATTTTTCCAGCCACTGGATTTACCCAGCTCATCCACCACCAGAATATCTGTCTGGCCTCTGTGATTCAGTTCTGCGATCAGAGCAGAGCCGATAAAACCTGCACCACCAGTCACTACAATCATTCGTTTGACTCCAAGAAAACTACGGTAAATTGAAAGACCCAAGCTTAATTGCGAGCCCTCGGAATGTCAAACGATATGAATCAGCGCATAAAAAAACGCCTCAATACTCCCTGAAGCGTCTTGACCAATTAAAACTTAACTACGTCACAATGTTTAGCAAAGGGCAATATAGCTCGCCAAAGCCAGCACAAAAATCCGACGTTTGTTAACTGTGAAAGGAATCCAAAATTCATAGTATAGTTTTCGCATCGTCACACCCCATTTCTGCGTTGAAATAACGATCCACTGAGCACGACGTTATTATAGTAAAAACGCTTAAAACAGGTCAACTACTTTTTTGAGAAAAAGAACGTAAACACTTTACTGAAGGCATCTTATACAATATTAATCAAGCAAAGTTTTTTTAAAAAACCAGGGCTTTGCCCCTTCAGAGGTAGCACCAATATCATCTTTTTTCTCACCTCAGACTATCCTTTTTTCTGAGGATACCGATAATCGCCCAAATCAAGCTTCGTTAAGATTGATTCATCTTCCCATTCTAATTAATTGACTCAAATCAAAGTGAAGATTATACTTTGGAAAAAGGATCTTCTTGTTTGGGAGATTCGCAAGTAGAATTGAAAATGACTAAGAAATTTACCACTCAGTCAACACTGTGGCTGAATGCTTAAACCAAGGAGATCCGAAATGGCTAGCAGTTCTATGTTATTGTTTGGTGTGCCAGGTGGCCCTGAGATATGGATAATTTTGGCTGTTGCCCTTTTGATCTTTGGCAAACGTTTGCCCGAAATTGCTCGCAACATGGGCAAGAGCATGACAGAATTCAAAAAAGGCCTGCATGAAGTTGAAGATGTCAAGCAGGATGTAGATCACCAAATCAATGAGGTCAAGAGTAATGCCACAGAACATGTAAAGGAAGCTGCTG
This sequence comes from uncultured Pirellulales bacterium, assembly GCA_964494325.1. GTDB lineage: Bacteria > Planctomycetota > Phycisphaerae > Sedimentisphaerales > Anaerobacaceae > JAIPFM01. The sequence goes on along the minus strand of CAZBTJ010000070.1, from coordinate 13,036 downwards.
GCTTGAACGACTTAGACAGTCAGTAGTCCCTTCTCCACGCATGGCCACTTCGAAAGACACAGATTCGAAAGATCTCACAAGCATGAGTCTGGGAGACCATCTGGAGGAGTTGCGCGCCCGCTTGATCATGGCGTTACTGGCCCTGGGAATTGGCATCGTGATCTGCTTTTCCATGGGAAAGTACATCATCCGATTCATCCAGGAACCCTACGACGCGGTCATGTTCAGCTATACGGAGAAGAAATACAAAGACCCCAACACATTACCCCCTTCATTACCTCAACTTGTCCTCTTAAATCTGATTAATGGACTTTCTACTGATCCGAACGCCCCCTACGTGGACCCCAATCTCATTCAGTACGTCCAGACGGTCTACACCAAGACCTTACACGCCTGGACAGGCTCGCCCGACATGATCGCCGGACTCAATACCACGCGTTTGATGTCGCTGGGACCGTCAGATGCCCTGGTTTCCTATATGAAGATTTCTTTCATCACAGGCTTGATCCTAACGGCACCGTGGGTCTTTTATCAGATATGGATGTTCGTGGCAGCAGGCCTGTACACAAATGAGCAGAAATGTATCAAGACTGCCATTCCTTTTTCGGCAGGGTTGTTTATCCTGGGTGCCCTATTCTTTCTATTCATTGTGGCCCCTCTGACCCTGCGGTTCTTTCTCGCCTTTGGAGACCTGATTGGCGTCACCTGTAACTGGACGTTTCAGAAATACATCTCCTTTGTCACCACCTTGATGCTCGTCTTTGGCCTGGCATTTCAGACACCTATCGCGATTTTTATACTAAATCGCACTGGATTGGTCAGTATTCAGGCACTCAAGTCCAGTCGAAAATACGTGTTACTCGGCACCTTTATCATCGCGGCCGTGGCCACGCCTCCGGACCCCATGTCCCAAGTCAGCCTGGCCATCCCACTTTATGGCCTGTATGAACTGGGCATTGTGCTTTGTACCATCTTCAATAAAAACAAATAGATTTCATGACAACGCTCAAACTCGGCGAACTCGTCTTAGATGTCCCCTTTTTCCAGGCAGCGCTTAGTGGCTACACAGACTGGGCCATGCGAAAACTGGCCAAAGACTTTGGGTGCCCCCTGACCTTAACAGGCGTGATGCTCGCCAAGAGCGTGGCCAATCCCAAGGTCCTGCGAAAATCAGAATTCCGTCCCCAAGAAGATGAACACCCTGTGGGAGCCCAACTTCTCAGTAGAACACCTCAAACCATGGCGAAAGCCGCCAGGGACTGTGTGGCCGTGGGGTATGACCTCATTGATTTAAATTTTGCCTGCCCGGCCCCCAAGGTACTCCGTAGAAAACGAGGCGGCGCTGTGCTTGGAGAGCCAGATCTGGTCGCCGACATTCTCAAGGCAGTCAAAGATGTCGTGGATTGCCCAGTGCTCATGAAACTCCGGTATGGCGTCAATCACAAACCGGATTCTGAGGCCAGTTTCTGGCAAATCGTGGAGCAATCCATTAGTCTGGGCGTGGATGCCCTGGTCATTCATGGACGCACAGTTGGGGAAAAATACAGAGGCAAAGCTGACTGGGACATATTACAAAAGGTCAAGCAGGCCTTCCCTCAAGCCACCATCATAGGCAGCGGTGACGTGTTCACGGCAATTGATGCCGTAGACCTCATGGATCGCACAGGCCTGGATGGTATTGTCGCAGCACGTGGCGCAGTGGGCAATCCATGGCTACTCAGGGACCTGCGAAGCCTCTTCGAAGGTAAACCACTACCGGCTCGGCCCACATTGTTTGAGCAAAAGGAAACTCTGCTCTATCACTTCAATATGGTGCTCCAACTGTACACAGAAAAAAGGGCCGTGGGCTTCTTTCGCAAATTTGCCGCAGGCTACGCCAAAGCCCACCCTCAGCGGAAAACTGTCTTGCTCGCCATCATGGCGGCAATTACACGGCAAGATCTGTACGATGTTGTTGAACAGTGGTATCCAGACAAAATGCCCTAAGTGAAGTCTACCATGACACAGCACTACTGCTGAGTTAATGCCAACTCGGTGGTGATAAAACGTCCCTTGCTCTGGACTGAAAGTGTCACCTTTTCACCTGCGCCATAACGTCCGATGAGGTCACGTACCTGGGCAATGCTGTTCACGCTCTGACCGTTGATAGAAATAAGGGTGCAGGGGCAGCGTACAGAGGTGGTCAATGATGCCGTAGTAAATTTGCGAATCACGACCGTATTACCCTGCTCTTGAAGCTCTGCCGGAAACTTGGCGTACGCTAGAAAAATTCGGCAGTGTTGTCTCAACAAGCTGGTGATATCCAAGATAGCATCTTCCTTGCCCAAGTACCTGTGCAAATAGTCGGTCATGGCATTGGTATGCTCATACCCCACTGGATGGGCAAACAGGTACTTAATACCTTGGTCCACGGCCCGGCTTTGATCGCCGACAGAGTCTGCCTTTTCGAATGCCTTGACAAATCGCTCGCTGTGCTTGCTCAAGCTCACATGAAGAATCTTCACAAGATTCTCTTCCAGGGCCTCGATTGCCTGACCATAGAATCCCGTATCATCCGGTAATTCCAATGGATCTCCAGGAACGTTCCGTTCGGGAACAGCCTGAATCACGGTATCAGTTTGACTGGTCCCGGCTTCAATCGTGTCGGCCAAAATCATACCACGAGTCTGCATATCCGTCATTTTGATCAAGCAGCTCAATTGCGCTGATTTTGTGACAGTATGAATGGGGTATTCGTACGACACGATATTGGGCACCAGAACTTCCTGGGGCAGGGCCGCGACTTTGGTGGATATAATGGCCAGATTTGTAGCCACCGTGACCGTACGTTCCTGAGCCTCAACCACATCAGCCTCTGCCCTGCGTGCACTTTGAACGGCCTGTGGATTGTTTGGATCAGGGTTGGCGGTCAAGGCGCGTCGTTTCTTGGCCATGGCCAAACGCTCCCGCGCCTTGTTTAGATCGCCCAGTGCCAGATCGGCCTCTTCTTTGGCTTCCAGGTATTCAGGATTCGGTTCAGGTCTCATGCCGTCTTGATATTCGGCACGCCCGTGTGCCTTAACCTCAGTATCTTCGACCAGATCCAATGTCAATATCTCGCCTGTAATCAAAGCATCCGCATCCCCCTCAGGTTGCTCCAAAATGCGTACACAGGCGGGACGCAATTGATTTAATAGCACAAGCATCATGGGGTTTAATCGATCTATTGCAAAATCCTGTCCTTCCTGACCTGTAAAACCGCCATAGACCAAAGCATACTGAATCGAATCTTGAACGGCCTGCATACTCACACGCAAGTATTCTCTTGCCTCAGATTCATTGTCACTGTATTCCATTGCAGCCACGGCATGGAGTAAAGCGGCTCCATCCAACCCTTGCTTTTGGTACAACGCGGCTTGCGCAAGATGCTGAGCACTCAAGCTCGCCCGTACGGAAGCAATAGTCTGATCCACTTGTCCGTATCCAGGTAACAGTTCTCTGCTTTTAAGTAGCAGGGGCAACGCTCTCACACGACTTTCTTCCTGAAGGGCGACCATCGCCTGAGCGATCCATCGATCACACACACCCTGCTTGGCCTGGAGCATCAGTTCCACCAGATCCTTGGCTGAAGCGTGTAATTCGCGGGCCCTATTCAAAAGATCAAGGGCCTCTGTCGGACTCTCGCCAGCCAGCTGACGACGTGCCAAAGCAATCAACCGTTTGGCTTCACGGCGATCCTCTACCGTCTTGATCAGGCCTTGGGCATCACGACCATTCTCCACAAAAGTCAACGCCAAATTGGCCTGCTCAGAGGCCCCACCCAGGTCATCTTCATCTAGAAAATCCTTGGCCTTCAGCAAATAGTCATTATAGGCTCGTTGTTTGACCTGCTTGAGATCTGCACTTAAACCTGACATGGTGGTGTGCTCACGAGAAACGCGCTGTAACGCAGTCACGGCTTCTCGCCACTGTTGTTTGTCTGCCAGTGCCATGGCCTGGACATAATGTTCTTCTGCCAATTGAATAGCAGATTTAATACGTTTCTTAAGGTCATGGGAGCGAGTCGCAGCTGGCTGATACAGTATCGCCCGTCCAATACACTGCAGAGCAGAGTTGAGATCTGCGGCAGTATAATACTCTTCTGATTGCCGATAGTAATAACCCGCAGCCTCCTGACGCACTTCGCGAAGCCTGGTCTCATATTTTTCTACAGTTTTACCCTTGTGACCCTTTTCGGCCAGATCAATGGCCTCCTGCAAACTGCGAATGGCCTGTTCATAGTTCTTTTGCTGAGCATACTGATCCGCCTTTTTGGAAGCCTTTTGATGGGCACATCCTGAGAATACCACGGCCAGGATTAAACAGACACAGATTCGAAACAACACAGGCTTTTCTCTCTTCATAATCTCATTCCTACCCAATCTAAAAGACTCACGCGTTTCCCCTGAAATTGATTCCAGCAATCCGTTGATTTGAACCATTTATACTATCTCAAAAAGGGCAAATATGCAACCACTCACCTCTTCAAGGCTCAATAACCGGGTTTTGTCACGTGTTTTTCTGGAATCCAACTTGTTTTTTGAAAACATAAGATTACCATGCACGTATGCTTTGCTTGATGAATTCTAACAGAATGCGTCCCCCGATTGCCTCAGTAGGCCTGAAATACACGGCCCAAGACGCAATCAAAACGGCCCGCATAAAGAGCCTACCTCCATATATGGCTCAAAGCGAGGGCGTTGAGTCATGAAATATGTGATCCATGAGCACCAAAAACATGGCGATCCTGTGCACTGGGATCTCATGCTGGAGTGCGGCGCTGTACTCAAGACATTTCGTTTGGATTGGGCCCCGCATGCTTTGTTGACACATCCTTGTCTTGTCATACCCATTTTTGACCATGATACACGCTTCTTAACATATGAAGGCCCTGTGCAACAAGGGCTGGGCCAAGTCAAACGGGTCGACTGGGGCACCTACGACATGGTCTCAAAGAGTGAAAGCACATGGATTGTTGACCTGCAAGGCGAGAAGCTTCAGACCCGCTTACAACTGCCTTTGGAACAGCCGGCCCAGCTGATCATCCTCAAGATATCAGGTAATCTCTAATGAATGCATGTTTCTACAGCTTGACGACCGTCCCTGTAATCCACTAAAATACGATCTTTGTTGTTTAATCGAAATGGGCAGCGACTCACGATAGACTGGAGCCGAATGATGCGACTGGAAATGACTGGACATATGAAACTTGAGCAGCGTATGAAGCTCGCGCCGCACATGATCCAGTCCATGGAAATCCTCCAGTTGCCAATTCTAGCGCTTCAGGAACGTATTGAACAGGAGCTGAACAGCAATCCTACACTGGAACTGGAAGAACCTGATCCCTCGGAAGGCCTTGATTTGGATACCAGTGACTCGGATGATGAAGCGTTGGTTGAAAAAGATATGGTCGTCTCAGCTGACGAGCACAACAAAGACGACTTTGAACGTCTTGATAGCCTAAAGACGGACTTTGAAGAGCATATCGACCAATCGGGCCCCATGCGTCAACGTGCCCAGGATAATGACACGGACAGCAAACTTCAAGCCATTAAGAATACCGCAGCCACACCTCAGTCTCTGTATCAATATCTCATAGATCAATGGCACCTGATAGACGGAGAAGACCCTGTCAAAATCGCGGGGGAAACCATTATTGACTATATAGACCACCGGGGATACCTCACTGTCTGCCTGGAGCAACTGGTCACCAAAGATCAGACGGCTTTTACCTTGGAAGATCTTGAGACAGCTCTGGCCCTGGTGCAAGAGCTTGAACCCACAGGCGTAGGCGCCAGAGACATCAAGGAATGCCTGCTGATCCAGATTGCTCAAAGTCCCGATAGCATGCGGATCGAAGCAGAACTGGTTTCCAAACACATGCAACTGCTGCTGGAAAACCGTTTGCCGGACATTGCAAAAAAAATGCAATGCTCCATTGAGGAGGTCAACCACGCTATCATGGGCCTGCGAAAGCTCGACACCTCACCTGGACTACAAATCAGCCAAAGCCTTTCTCTGCCAATCACACCGGATGTCCTCGTATCACAAAGGGACGATGGGGAATATGTGGTACAGTTGGTAGACCACAACCTGCCTAGTCTGCGTCTCAACAATCAGTATGCAGCCATGACCAAGGACTCCACAGTCTCTGAGAGCACTAAAAAATTCCTGCGCACCAATATTCGTTCCGCTCAATGGATCATTGATGCCATTGAACAACGAAAAAACACGCTGCTGCGTGTGACCCAGTCGATTGTGACGCGCCAAGAGGATTTTTTTAACAAGGGCCCTCTCCACCTAAGACCTCTGCCCATGGCCAAGGTGGCAAAGGATGTAGGCGTTCATGTGGCCACTGTATCCAGGGCTGTATCCGGTAAACACATGCAATGTGCTTGGGGGGTACTGCCCCTGAGAAAGTTCTTTAGCGGGGGAAAAGAAGATGCCAGCGGCAAAGAACGTAGCTGGGAAGCCATACGAGGTCAACTCCAGCACATCATTAATGAGGAAGACAAAACCAAACCCCTCAATGATGATCAAATCCGCGGAAAACTCTCAAATGCCGGTTTTTCAGATATCGCTAGGCGGACCGTTGCGAAATATAGAGGCCTACTCAACATCCCCACAGCGCGTTTCAGAAAACGTTTTGACAATTAAGTCGCTTGAAACCCACCTTACGATTCTGGATTGCCCCCGTGAAAAGTAACCTTATGACAGACAATGAAAAAAAATACCCATATTCACATTTTTCTCACAAAATCCGATAATTGTGTAACCGTTTTTAGGATCATCCGTCACTATACCTGTATATAGTTGAAAATCTGACGACCGCTTTTTGTGAGCGTTGATTCATATAATGGCGCAACTATCGGAACCTTTTAATCATGGCTATTCAGATTGAGAAGTTTTTTGTTTGGCTTGATTGGGGCCCTGCTGAGATTGAGGTTTCTTTGGTGTTGGCCTTAAAACCCAGGAGTATCCGCCAGGCTATTGACTCAGACATGGTACTCGTGTTAAAATAGGCACCGTAAAATAAATAAAGAGCAAACACAATAGCTAGCACAAGAAATAAAACGGTATGGGGGGTATGAATTAGGGTGACAATCCTACTGACCAGTACTAGTCAGTTTTCAATTGGCTTATTCAACACACCCTCCAACAGCTAAATATAATGGATTCAATGACAGTACAACATACAAATAGCCATGCAAAAACGGGTACGGTCAAATCAAAGCAAAAAGCCAAATCCAAGGCCAAAGGTCCTCAATATGTGGATAGAACCCTAGGGTGTCGCTATGAGCTGAAGTACTTGATCACTGAAGAGAAAGCGGTTGCGATCACGGAGTTCATAAAACTTCATATGCCTGAAGATCGTTATAGCAAATTGCAGCCTGGGGGTTATTATCCGATTGTAAGTCTTTATCTCGATTCTGAAGACTTGACTCTGTGTAAAGAAAGTTTATCAGGCCAAAAGAATCGATTTAAACTGCGTGTCCGCGGTTATAGCGATGATGAGCAATATCCCACGTTCTTTGAAATAAAACGACGCATAAGCAATGTGATCATGAAGAGTCGAGCCCCTGCCAGGCATCAGGATATCCCGATGTTGCTGAAAGGTCTGACACTTCCGCAACAAGATTTTCGAACCAATCGTGAGGCATTGGATCAGTTTCAACTGTATGCCAGGTATATTGCAGCAGGGCCAGCCATACTGATTCGGTATATGCGAAAGGCATATGAAAGTGAATCTGAAAATCGTGTTCGCGTTACATTTGACAGAGAGTTGTATTATAAAGTCACAAAAGAGCCTCGTGTTACATTAAATGGATCAGGTTGGCAACCGAATCATTTAATGGTAAAGGGCGTCATTTTGGAGATTAAGTTTACGGCCAGATATCCAATCTGGCTCAATAGATTGGTCACAACATTTAATTTGAGTTCACGGTCAATTTCCAAGTTCGCAACCAGCATGCAACAGTCAAGCATGCTCGGCTACTGCGGACCCTGGTTAAGTAGGTAGGGTAATGGATAAGATAATGCATGTTCTGGAGGAAACTCCCTTGGCGGGAGGGTCCTTTACGCTTCAAAGTGTCATATTGTCTTTGTTGCTGGCCTTCGTTTTGGGTCAGGCTTTGGCCTGGGTCTATTACGCCACGCACAGTGGCCTGTCATACTCACGATCATTTGTTCAGTCTCTGATCCTAATCACCGTGGTAATCGCCATGGTCATGGGTGTAATAGGCAGCAATATCATCACAGCTGTCGGTCTCATGGGTGCATTGGCCATCGTACGTTTCAGAAATATCATCAAGGACACGCGGGATATTGCCTTTATTTTTAATGCCCTGGTCATTGGCATGGCGTGTGGCTCCCAAAAATACGGCACCGCGATTCTGGGTGCGGTGGTAATCTGCCTGATCATCATTTATCTGTATATCACAGACTTTGGCACACACCAACCACATAACGGTTTCCTTCGGTTTAGCCTCAAGGGCAGCGTGGGACCCAACCACCCAATAACAGACGTTCTTACACGGTTTTGCGGCAATTACACCCTGCTCTCACGACAAGAAACAGGTTTTGGAGGAGCGGCTGAATATGCCTACCAAATCTTGGTCAAGAGCGTAAGTAAGAACGAGCTGCTGCTCGCTGAACTTGAAGGCATAGAAGGCATTGACAGTATTAACTTAACCATGCAGGAAAAACTGCTGGAGGTCTAAGTATCCATGAGCAGACGAGCTTCCAGAAGCCACGAATTTAGGCGTACGTTCACGCACCACATGTTACCTATCATTGTATGGGTGGCTGCTATTGCCGGTGTTGTGGCCCTGTTCTTTTTTCGTTCACAACGTATTGAGGTCATAGGCCTGGCACGGGCTCAAACACACAGCGTCTCCACGGTGTTGCCCGGCAGAGTCGTCGGCCTGCCCATAGCCCTGTATAAACCAGTGGCCAAGGGCCAGATTGTGGCAGTCGTTGACACATTGGCAGACAATGATGCCGCCAAAGAAAAACTTGAGGCCCAGAAAGCCACGCTGAATGCGCAAATCAAACATCTCAATGCACAGTTGCTGCCCACGCGAGAGAACATTGAGGCTGAGGCCGCCACGCTACAAGCCTCATTGTCCAATGATTATCGCAACTACGCACTGGATGTTGAGAAAGCCAGTCTTCTCACGCTGGAACTAAAAACGCAAATTGCCACGGATGAGATTGCCCTGGAAACACTGGTTGCCAACATCAAAACCACGCGTGACTTGATCGAACAAGACATCATCGACGGCTCTGAACTCAACATCGTTCAATTGGAACATAATACGATGTTGGCTCAAGTGACAGAAAACAAAAATCAACTCAAAGAGGCAGAGCTTCAGTTTGCCAATGCTCAAGCCCGTTTGGATCAATTCAAGAAGAAACAAATTCAGGCACCTTCTGTGGAGCCTGCATTGAATGTGATCCGCATGGAAATCGAAGTGTATCACAAACAGATCGACGATATCACGTCTCAGTTGGCCAGTATTAAAAAACGCCAGAACCTCACCTTGACAGCGCCGTTCGACGGATTTGTGACCCATATCCAGAGCACGCTGACAGAGGTGGTAGATGTCAATCAGCCCATCCTGACCATTACAGAAGCCAATCCCACCGAAGTTGTGGCCTATATTGATAATTACTATATCGAAGAACTGCAAAAAGAAATGGAGATCCAGGTAATCAAACTGGGCTCCAACATCAAAATGACCGAATGTCCCATTCAATCCATCGGATCCGTGATAGAGCAATTGCCTCAGCAACTCTGGCGTGATCCCACCATTCCCCAATGGGGCAGGCCTTTTCTCGTCCATGTTGAAAACATGAATCTAGTGGCTGGTGAAAAAGTGGGCTTAAGACGACTATAGCATTGAACCGACATAAGAAAGCGGCCCAAACAAAACTCAAAGGCCTAATCTGTTTAAACACCATGGTCCTAAAACACAAAAACATAACAGTCTTTTTCTTGGCCAGTCTGATGCTCGGTGCATTCACAGGATGCGCTAGCCACAACTACAAGGCAGAAGCTGATCGTGAGGTGTACAACATCATCAACACCAAGTGGCAAGACGATTTTGGTGTCAAGGCCAACTACACTGTCAACGACACCCCTGCCCTGCCCAATGATGTCCGCATCGACCGGAACCTGCCCAATCTTGGCGTACTAACCCTGCCGCAAGCCGTGGCCCTGGCCACTGCCGATAATAGAAACTACCAAACTCAGAAGGAAACCCTGTACAGGCAAGGGCTTGACCTGCGTCTTTCAAGGCATGAATTTGAGAATCGCTTTTTTGGTGGATTTGGCGTCGGTTACGCGAACGACAGCAATGATTCGGCCATGGGATATGAAGCCAATGTCGGCTTTAACCGTCTTCTATCCAATGGCACACGCCTGGGTACTCGCGTGGCAGCGGCCTGGGTGGATGTCCTGACTGGAAATCTCAAAAGCGGCGCCGTATCCATTCTGGGCATAACCATGATCAAGCCTTTGATGCGTAATAGCAATAAAGACATTGTGATGGAAAAACTGACACAAAAAGAACGTGACACGCTCTACCAAATCAGATCATTCAATCGCTACAGAAAAACCTTTGTGGTCTCCGTTATCACAGAATATTACCAGACCCTGCGACTCCTGGACAAAGCCGAAAAAACCAGACTATACCGGGAAAGTCTGGTGACTCTGCATGACGTCACACAAAAGCTAGTGTCATCTGGCAGAGTGCCAAAACATGAACTGGAACGGTTGCACCAGGAAATACTCCAAGCGCACGACCGCTATCTGCAGGAGTACAAACAATATGAGTACGGCCTGGACCAATACAAGCTTACCCTGAGTATCAAGGCATTCACGCCTTTGACGCTGGACAAACAAGAATTTGCACGGCTTCATGATTCCAATCTTGTACTGCCAGAGTTTTCAGAAGAAGAAGTCACAGGCGCAGCCTTGACTCGTCGTCTGGACCTGGCCACCATATCGGACCGGGTCATTGATGCACAGAGAAAAATCAACGTCGCCAAAGACCAGCTCCGTGCAGAGCTCAATCTAACAGCCAGTGCTGATCTGGTGAGTTCTAAGAAGACGAATCGTGTCGGTCTAAAGGCCCTGGACAGCGCATATAACGTGGGCCTGGACATGGACCTACCCTTTGATCGGATGGCGGAAGCCACGGCCTATCGCAATGCACAACTGGACCTGCTGGAGCGGCAGCGTGACTACGACCAAGCCTCCACAGAAATTGCCCTGGCCATCCGTGAGGGCTATAGAAAACTTGTGGAAGCCCAGCAGCGTCACATCGTTCAGACTGAAGCTCTGGAGATCGCCCAAAAGCATCTGAACAATACAACTGTCCTACTCAGACACAACCGAGTTAGCACACGGCGTGTCCTCCAGGCCCTCTCAGACCTGGACAAAGCCCAAAACGCAGACGCTGAAGCGCTGGTCAATTTCACCATTGCTCAGCTTGAATTCTACAGAGACACAGGCATCTTGAACATCAAACCTGACGGCATGTGGAAACTGTAATAACGAACACTCCACCTTTGCCGGCAATGGCGAAACTGTTCCCAAAAGTTATTGCATAAAAAGGGCTCGACCTTTATAGTTGCTCACACAGTTGACACTAGAAAAGGCACAATAATCCCCATTTGCTTCAGGGCCCACAGACCATGATATATAGACGATTTGGTAAAACTGAATTAAAGATGCCGGTCATTTCGTCCGGGAGTATGCGATTTCAGACGTCCTGGAAACGTGAAGACGCCATCAAACCAGAGTCAGTCACCAATTTGGAGAAGATTGTCGCCCGCGCCCTTGAATTGGGCATCAACCATTTTGAAACAGCCTACGGGTATGGCACAAGCGAACAAGAATTGGGCCAAATCCTGCCGCATTACAAACGTTCAGATTTGATCGTACAAACCAAAGTAGGTCCCCGGGGCGAGAGTGTGGACACATTCTTAACCGACCTGGATGTCTGTATGAAAGCGCTCAAGGTCGACTACCTGGATCTTCTTGGCATACATGGTATTAACAATGAGGAAATCCTCAAGAATTGTCTAAAAAAAGGCGGGATTGTCGACCGGTGCCAGGCCCTAAAAGAACAGGGCATTATTCGTCATCTGGGATTTTCAACCCATGCCCCCACACACAACATCATAAGCACTATTGACACGGGACTATTTGACTACGTGAACCTGTGGTACTCCTATGTATACCCCTTCAATTGGCCAGCCATCCAGCGGGCCAAGGCCCATGACATGGGTGTCTTTATTATCTCGCCCAATGACAAAGGCGGCATGCTGTACGCACCCTCCGAAAAGTTGAAACGTTTATGTCAGCCGCTAAATCCCATGACCTTTAATGATGTGTTCATCCTGCAAAATGAAGATATCCACACCATCTCATGTGGGGTTAAGGTGCCAGAAGACTACAACCTGCATGTAAAAGCTGTCACACAGTTGGACGCATTGAAAGAATCAGTAGCCACTATCTCCAAGCGACTGGATCGAGAAATAGCCCAAATCGTGGATGCCAATTGGCCTCAGGATTATCTCAAAGGCGTACCAAAATGGGAAGCCATACCTGGTCAAATGAACGTCCAAGGCATGCTTTGGCTCTGGTCACTGCTCAAGGCCTTTGACCTGGAAGAGTACGCCAAATACAGATACAACCTGCTCGGCGTTTCCGACCACTGGTTCCCAGGCCAAAATGCGAAAAACCTGCCCAAGGTGGATCAGACGGCTCTGTATGCTGCTCTAAACAGGTCACCCTATGCAGACAAAATTATGGCCATCCTGCCAGACATCCATGATCTTCTAAAAGCCGAAGAAGGCCAGCGACTTGGGAGCGATTAGACGGCCAAGGGCCGAAGTTTGAAGTAATAGCTAGACTTTTGCAAAGTCCAAGTTTTCGGTTTTCAGTAGGCAATATGTAACTTCTCAATAAGTCCCTGAAAGCCGTATCCGAACCTCCGATTGGCCTCAA
>CAZBTJ010000069.1:0-27601 GCA_964494325.1 uncultured Pirellulales bacterium | reverse complement strand
ATAGCCATGTGTCAAATTGTGGCCCTGGACAGTGACCGCGAGGGCAACTTTGTGCGTATTGAATCAGCGATCAAGGAGGCTGGGCAGCAGGGTGCCGAGTTGGTTTGCTTCCCGGAAACCGCCATTTTGGGGTGGGTGAACCCTGTTGCTCATGAACGGGCCTATCCTATTCCCGGAAAAGACACTGAACGTCTCGCTCGACTGGCCAAAAAGTACGATGTGTTTATTTGTGCTGGAATCGCCGAAAAAGCCCAAGAAAAGCTGTATGACTCAGCCGTACTCATTGACAATCAGGGCCGCATTTTGCTGAAGCATCGTAAGATCAATACTCTGACCCACCTCATGAAACCTCCCTACACCGCAGGAGAAGATGTGCAGGTTGTTCAAACCAAGTTTGGTGTTATTGGCATACTTATCTGTGCTGATTCATTCAAAGAAGCTGTATGTCAGCGCATGGGCAAGCTAAAACCCGATCTTGTATTGATTCCCTATGGGTGGGCGGCCAAAGAGGCGGCTTGGCCCAAACATGGGGACAGCCTAAAGTCGGTTGTGAAACAGGTGGCCAGATCAATCAATGCACCTGTCATTGGCACTGATCTTGTCGGGCAGATTTCCACAGGGCCTTGGCGGGGTATGATCTATGGTGGTCTCAGTGTGGCTGCCACGGCCCAGGGAGAGGTGATTGCCATTGGCAAAGATCGTCAACGAGATATCAATGTGATTACAGTTCACCTGAAGGAGTCGTGCTAAATGAAAGTTTTGTGCCTGTATATTATTGGATCAATGCCACCTTTTTTGATCGGTCAGGTCAGGTGATTTATGAAATCGGCCGTTATGGGCAGTTAACTGATTCCATTTTTGGAAAGACCGTTCAGGTTCCCACGTTGCTTGATTCAAACGTTCTCCGGCGCACTCTTTTGGCAAAAACGCCTTTTTTAACATTGAAATTGGCAGCCGAGGGAGAGATACCCCTGTTAATGTCGGGTTTTAGCCCTTCAATCCTTGTAATGATAGTTGGCGATATTGTATACTGAGGTACTTAACACACTGTTTAATACACGCAATATAGGAAAAATTATAAATCCTCCAGGAGGTGGGCTACTATGAAGGTATGTCGTTGGGTATTGGTTTTACTGTTTTGTGCTAGCATGACAACTCAGGTTCTTTCCGCTGACGTGAATCAACCGCCTGAGGACGCCAAGGCCAAGGCAGTCAAGGAGAAAGAGCTTAAGCTTGAAGATCTGATGCCTGAAAAGAGTCTATTTGGGCCGTCTGCCCAGAATATGGGCTTTTCCTTTGACGGCCAGTCCGCGGCTTACCTATACAAGCCCTACAAAGAGCGTCGTCACGGTAATGACCTCTTTTTGTATAATGTCAAAAAAGGTCAGATCAAACGTGTGACTTGGCCCTCTGTGATGGCTCAGTTTCAGAAGAAGACGCGTGACGTGGTTGAGGACCGCATCAAAAAGGCCAAAAAGACTCCGCCCAAAGGCGATTCTGCAAAGGAAAAGAACGACAAAGACCAAAAGGTCGACGCCAAAAAGAAAAAGGAGGCAGCGCAAGAACCTCTGCCAGTCGAAGCACGCGATAACCAAAAAAAGAAAGCGACCAGGCAAAAGAAGAATAAAGCACGTCGTCAAAAAGAGCGTGAGGCCAAGCAAGCCAAGAAATTGAAAAAAGACCGTAACAATGCCCAGAAAAAACAAAGCAAAGGGGCACAAGAGGAAGAGGATAAAGAGGCCTTAAAAAAGCGAGGCGACTGGGTTAGTGACAAGGATGCTGACGACAAAAAGGCACCCAGATACAGTGGCATTAGCAGTCCTGTCTGGTCGCCTGTGGCAAACGAGTTGCTGTTTACCAGTGAAGGGGATGTGTATCTGTATGCGTTGGACGAAGACAAGATCACTCGTTTGACCTATACCCGCGTCCGGGAATATTCAGTGATATGGCTACTGGACGGTAGCGGGTTTACATTCAGTAGTGAAAGCGGCTTATTTAGAATGCGACTGAGTGACAAGACCTTGCGTCAGCTTGATCCAAAATTTCCCAAGGGCGACAGCATGCGAGGCTATAGCCTGAGTCCAGATGGTCGCCACATGGCCTTTCTGACAGACAAAGAGGTGACGGGGTCTGAAAGCAGCAAGGTGGAGATTGCCAATTATCGTGATCGTATGATGAAGGCCAGGGAGGTCAATCGACATGTCTCGGATGACAAATTAGCTGTGCACGAAAAACGGATTTATCTATACCGGCTCAGTGAACTGGCTGATGAGAAGGACACCCTGACCGAGGTGTATCTGGGGAAGACCCAAATGCCAGACGACATGGTCAAAGCACCTGTCTGGTCACCGGATTCAAAGAAAATTGTCTTTTTCTCCTTTGAACAAGATACCGGCGTGGTTCAGGTCTTTGAAGCCAATGTCCCTGAGAAGAAAAAAGAAGATCCAAAGACTGATCCTAATAAACCGTCCAAAAAGACCGAAGACAAGACTGTTGCCAAGGATGAGGCCAAAAAAGAGGATGTTGACAAGGCCAAAGAGATATATCGGTTTTTACACAATGGTGGCCCCAATACACCGCGTATGATGGTCTTTCATTACCTGGCAGACAGTCGCCGTTTGGTTTACCTGAGCGAGCAGAGTGGATTTCGCCATTTGCACATGCTTGATCCGCTCTACGAGAATAGCAAACCTCTGACCAGCGGACCCTACGAAGTGTATCCATTGGATATTTCCAGGGACCGTGAATGGCTCTTTTTTGAAGCCACCAAGGAACATCCTTCACAGCTGGATGTCTATCGCCTGAATCTGGAAAGCGGTCAGATGACTCGCTTGACGCAGGATGTGGGGCAGCATACACAATCGGCCATCAGTCAGGATGGCACACGTGTCCTGACCAATCTGGCCAGTTATGATCAGCTCAAAGAACTGGTCTTTATTGACGCGGAAAAAGGAAAGCAAAAAATCTTGACAGATTCTCATCCTGAAAAGGCCCATGCTTTTGCCGAGCCTTCCCCTGAATTCTTTGATTTCAAAAACCGCCAAGGGCATCAGCTTTACGGTATGATGTTCAAGCCCGATGATTGGAAAAAGACTGACAAGCGTCCGGTTCTCATTTATTTCTATGGCGGACCGCTCGGTACCCGCAAGATGGTGGTGCAGGGTAGCCTCAGTTCATACAACTATGCCTTCCCCTATTACATGGCCAAGAAACATGGCTATGTGGCTTGTACCATTGATACGCGAGGTAACAGTGGGTATGCCGGTGTGTTTGAAAAGGCCAATTTTGGCCAGGTTGGCAAACCCCAGGTCGAAGATCTGGTGGATGCAGTGACTTATCTAGTGGAAAATCAGGGCGTCGACAAAGAACGCATCGGCATTCATGGCTGGAGCTTTGGTGGATTTCAAACTCAGATGTGTCTGTACACAGAGCCGAATGTTTTCCAGGTGGGTATTGCCGGCGCCGGCCCCACAGAATGGGAAAACTATAATTCCTGGTATACACGTCACACCATTGGAAAAAGTGAGCCGGGTAAGGCCACTTTGAAAAAGTTCTCTCTATTGCCATTGGCCAAGAACCTCAAGGGGCACCTGTTGCTCGTGCATGGTATGGAAGACAGCAATGTCCTGTATCAGGATACAGTACGTGTGTATCGTGAACTGCTCAAGGCTGGCAAAGAAACCCTGGTTGAATTATTCCTGGACCCCACAGGCGGACATGGTTTAGGAGGGGACGTCAAGACCTTGTCCAGGTATCGGAAATATGAAGACTTTTTGCTGAAGACTCTGGGGGCATATGTGTCAGATTCGGAATAGGAGGCTCTCAATTAGGCAGGTTCTCATAATAAGGTTGACGCAATCTAAAAAGAAACGGTTCAAAGTTCAAAGGCCGCTTTAAAATTAGTCTTGACGGACAAGATCTAGTTTCTATTATAAGGGCTACGCTACGCATTGAGCCTTGCAGAATGTTCTGCGTCCTTTGAGAGGTTGGCCATGAATCAGAAAGCACTTGCCGTTATTTTGAGTGGACTTCTTGCGTTCTGTACCCCATTGCTTGCCAAAGACGAGTCTGGTCGCCGCATCGGTATCTATCCAGCCAATCCTGCGTATTGGCAATACAAGGGCGAGCCTGTGCTCCTTGTGGGAGGCAGCAAGGACGACAGTCTGTTTCAAATTCCGGATATTGCTGAGCAGTTGGACCTCTTGGCTTCGGTGGGGGGCAACTATGTGCGCAATACCATGAGTTCTCGGCGTGATCATGATTTTGAGGTGCAGGCATTTTTTCAGCTCGGGGGCGGTCCCTACGATCTCGACAGGTGGAATGAGCGGTATTGGCAGCGTTTTGCCCGGTTCCTAAAGCTAACGCATGAGCGGGACATCATTGTACAAATTGAAATATGGGCGACATTCGATTACTACAGGAACCACTGGGATGGGCACCCCTTGAATCCCAAGAACAACATCAATTATACACCCAAGGAATCAGGCCTGCCTGTCAAAGTGAACAGCCATCCCACGCGTACGGAGAACAACTTCTTCAGGAGTATCCCGGCCGTCAACAATCAAGCGGTGGTGCTGAAGTATCAGCAGCGGTTTGTGGATAAGATCCTTTCCTATTCATTGACCTATGGCCACGTCCTGTACTGTATGGACAACGAAACTTCTGTCACGTCTGAATGGGGAAAATACTGGTCTCACTACATCCAGGACAAGGCCAAACAGGCCGACGCCTCAGTCTGTACCACTGAAATGTGGGATGCCTGGGATTTGTCACATCGCATGCACAATGCGACATTTGACCACCCTGAGACATACGACTTTGTGGATATTTCCCAGAACAACCATCAAAAGGGCCAGGCCCACTGGGATAATGCTCAGAAGCAACGTGCCCGCATTGCTTCCCATAAGCGGCCGCTCAATTGCGTCAAAATCTATGGGGCTGACAGGGGCCGCTTTGGCAATGACCGTGATGCCATGGAACGGTTCTGGCGCAACGTATTTGGCGGACTTGCCTCCTCACGCTTTCACAGACCTGATTCAGGTCTCGGATTAAACGAGAAGGCACAGGCCAGCCTTCGCAGCATGAAACTCTTGACACAAGAGATCCATGTTTTTGCCAGCGAACCACACAATGATCTGCTTGCTGAACGGCAGAATAACGAAGCCTATTGCCTTGCTCAACCCGGCCAGACCTACGCAGTCTTCTTCCCTCACGGCGGGGCAGTGAGTCTGAAAACCAACTTCTCATCTCGCCCCAAAACCATACGATGGCTCAATATCCTAACCCACCAATGGCAAGGCAGCCAATCCACCACAGGTGATGTGGTAGCATTGACTGCCCCGTCAAAAGAGTATTGGGTTGCTTTGGTGAAATAGATACTGTGTCCCCAACCCAGCCGATTTGTAGAACAAGAGAAGCCCCAAGACTCGTGTCTCGGGGCTTTTTTTATGTCTTCAAACTGTCAGACTGTCTCACAGCGCAGCGGTCTTAAGTCTTACAGCAACGCGGTCTTCTGGTCCTACTGTCAGACGGTCCGACCTTCTTCACTTCTTACCTTCTTACCTTCCCGTTTTTCAGTGCGCATGGCCTGCATGGACACCCAGATACGAGTCACTGAAATCGTGCAGCAAGGATTTCAGTTTTGCGATTTGTGCCAGATCTGTGGTTTGTTTGGCCTTCATGCTGGTTTGAAGTAGTTGATGAAGGAGGGTCAGCTCCTTGATGTACTTGGTATGGGCTTCTGAGTTGACCTTCGTATTGGATTTGATACGTTGGGCCATAAAGTAGTATGTGACAATATTGGCCAGCTCATCTGCATGTTTTTCTTTGTTCAAGACCCAGCGAACACTCTGATTTGCGTTTGTCCCAGAGGCATTGATCTGATTCATGGACTTTTCAATGGTTGTAATGTGTTCTGCCATGGCTGTAATGCGAGCAGGATCGTCATAGATGCCGCAGGGGATCTGGCAATGGGCATAAACAGTGGCGCCGATGCCAAGAAGGGATAGGATGATTAGCATCGATATTTTGGGATACATTACTTTTCTCATAAATAGGGCTCCTTTAAATAAGTTTGTCCGTTTGTAAGGCCATCGCAAAATCATGGGTGTGCAGGCCTTTTAGCTTCTAAATGAAGAGGTCTAACGTGTCTAGATACGTAAACGCCATGGCAATGAGTTCAGAAAAAAACAGGAGAAATCCCTAAATTTCATGGGGGGTGGCTTTATGCGGCGGGGGGCGGGGGTAGAAGAAGGTAAGAAAGTATGAAGGGAAGAAGGTTATCGCTCAGGTTTTCAGTTTTAAGTGCTAGGTTTTAGGTATTTGAATGGGCTTTGCCCATACTGTTTTACACACACTAAGCGCAGCGACAAAAACTTCCTTGCCACCAACTCAACACTTAAAACCTAAAACTTAACACCAGAGCGCAGCGAGAAGAACTTCCTTGCCACCAACTCAACACTTAAAACCTAAAACTTAACACCAGAGCGCAGCGACAAAAAGCCCCTAACCTCTACTGATAAAGCACAGGCTCGCACAGGGCCTTTAGATTCTCGACAGGTGTGCCTGAGGGGATTTCGCATCCGGCATTGACCATGTAGGGGTTGCCTGTCTCTTCATAGGCCTTCGCCATGGTTTGTCTGATACTGGCAGGCGTGCCACGGAGTACGCCTTGTACAGGGTCAATGTTGCCCGTAATGGTGACGTCTTGTCCTACTATTTCTCGAACCTGGGGCAGGCTGACCATGTGATCCACATCGAGCAGGTCAATGCCAAGCTCTGCAATGCTGGGCAGGAGATGCGTGATATTGCCGCAGATATGGAGCTTGGCATAGGCCCCCATGGCCTGGATGGCTGTCACCAGTTGTTTTTCCCTGGGCTGGATCATGCTCTCGTACATATCCGGCGAGATCTGGCTGGCCACGGCGTCGCCGATGCCTATGGTATCCGCACCGGCGTCCACTTGGGCCTGAGCAAAGGCAATGCCCACGGCCACACAGCGATCCATGAGGTCGCAGACAAAGGCGGGGTCTTCGATCAAGTCCATGAAAAAGGTACCCACACCACGCAGGTCAGCCGCCTCAGCAGCAGGGCCCTCGATCCAGCCAAGGATGGAGTATTGCCGTTTATCCTGTCTGCCAAACTGGCTTTTAAAGGCACGCACTGCCTGGACTCGGTCCAGCATGCGTTCTGATTTGAGCGGGTCCGGCTGCGAAAGCACGGATAGATCCTTGGTGTGCTCAAGCGGCTGTGTGCCTCTGGGAACGCCGTCTTTTCGGTATTCGATCTGAGCCCCAAATCCCTGGGCCTCTCTATACGGATCAGAGATACAGCTCAACTGGTCCATACCAAAGGCCTCTGCGCATTCAATGTTTGCTTGAACCAGAGTGTTGTGATCTGCGGCAAACTCGCCGTAGTTCGATCCTATGTGTTCCGCCGCATACTGCATTAAAATGGGCACACGGGGAATAAAATCCACAGCCTGCCCCTTCAAAATACCCACATAACGTTCATAACTGTTCATAATACCTCGAAGTCAAATTTTGCTTTCTAAGCCCTAAGAGTTTCAGTAACTGAAGTTTTGCAAACTTCACGTGTTCAGTT
This sequence comes from uncultured Pirellulales bacterium, assembly GCA_964494325.1. GTDB lineage: Bacteria > Planctomycetota > Phycisphaerae > Sedimentisphaerales > Anaerobacaceae > JAIPFM01. The sequence continues at coordinate 19,999 of CAZBTJ010000069.1, read as the reverse complement.
TTCAGTAGGCAGTTTACAGCATGAAAAACGCGTTTTTCTAAAAACTAAAAACCAAAAACTGTACTCCACAGGGCTTTTTGCAAAAGTCCTGTCAGTAATTGTACTGGCCCCTTGAGGACTGGCAAGCATATAAGCGTGATTTTTAACTTTGCAGGTGACTTGGCTCCCGTACAAGGCCTGTTAATACTAAATAGGCCGAATGAAAATATTTGTGTATTCTTTCAAGACAGTCGGGGCTTATGACGCATTATATAGGGTGAACAAGGGACTTTTGAATCTATGACGAACCAAGACGAAAGCGAAACCAGGCAGGTAAGACTCACAGAGGTCTTGGCGCGGGAGTTCCAGCGGTTGGTGCGTCTGGCCTCGGGTTTGGGACTGGATCGTGGCAGTATTGAGGATGTTTTGCAGGACGTATCCATGCAGGCAATAAAACATGACACCCTGAAAATGACGGAACCCAAGGCTGTAGCCTGGCTGTTGCAGACCACGGCCAATTGATGCAGGCTGGAATTTCGTCATCGCCAGCGACGTGCAAGGCTTTGTCAACAGGTCGCTCAACAGATTCTCGCCTCCTGTGAGGGCACAGAGGATATCTTGAGGCGTCACTACCAGTATCTTGAAGACACATACGCGGAGACATATAGCTCCCTGAAACACAAGTCGACAGATGGTTCTTTTAAGGAGAGAAATCTATGAAAGTCCAAAAACGAATTGGATGGCTGGTCACATGTTTTGTGGTTGGCCTGAATGGTCTCTTATTGAGTCAGGAGCCCAATGATCCTGGCGCAATGTTGACCTTTGAGTTTGCTTCCACGAATAATGATCCAAACACTGCTCATCAGTCTACAGAACTATTTGGCACATACGTTGCTGAGATGAGAATGAAGTTTTCCTCATTATTTATCCAAGGCCCACGCCCCAACAGTCGGCGCCGAGGTACGTATCAGAGTGAGAGGGAATTTCTATCCCACATGAATCAAGCAGGTAATCTTACAAGAATACAGTGTGACCGTATTCACAGTGCGTGCCAATCTAACTCTTCTATCTCCGTCGCTCACATTTATACCGTTCACGCAGAATCTGATGAGATCGCAAAAATCAAGTTCAATGCTGTGACAGAGAGAGATGCCAAGGCAATGTCGCAGCTATATTTGAACTATGCCATGCAAGCATACAAAGCAGAAATGGATAAACTAACATCTCAGAAGGAGTCGCGATTAAGGCATATTGCGTATCTGAAAAAAAACATATCTGAATTTGAGCGAGAGCTTCCTGAGGCAAAGAAGGGATTTGAGCTTCTCAAAGAAGATGTCCTCTACAGATCACCGCAAGAAGCAGAGCAAGCCATTCAAGAACTCAATCGAATTCTTACTATTGCTCATGTGGATATTGCAGGCATACGATCTGCCATTGAAACGATTCAAGATTTCCAGGAAGGGCGTTTGAAAACCAAATCGGAAATTGTCAGGACGCTTGAGACCTCACTGATTGAACAGGTTATCTCTTTAAAGGTTGCGCAAGCCAGAGAAGTCACGGTTCATAAGGTCCGAACCCTGGCCATTCGCTATATAGAGTTTGAGGCGTACCTGCGAGAAGGCCCAGGCAAACTGGACACTTCCAAAAACCACCTGTCTGGAGACAAGCATCAACTTGCAAAGCTAAACGAACAAATCGCCGGCCTAATCAAGCCGGAAGTCATTGACAATAAGGTCACACTCTACAAGATACCGGAGCCGCAGGAAAATTAAAAGAAACAACGGAAGATTGCCGCGTCGTGCCTTGCAATGACGACCAGTTTTATGGGCAGGGCCGGGCGCTGCGCTGAAGTGTGAGGTGTGAAGTTTTAAGTGTGAAGTTGGTGGCAAGGAGCTGCTTGTCGCTGTGCTCCGGTTTTAAGTTTTAGGTTTTAAGTGTTAAGCTGTTTGCAAGGAAGTACTTATCGCTGCGCTCTGTTTAAAACAGCATGGGCGAAGCCCATTCAATTACCTAACACCTAACACCAGAGCGACAACGATGCCTTTCCTACTTTCCTACTTTCCTACTTTCCTACTTTCTTACCTACTTTCTTACCTTCTTATCTTCTTACTTACAGCAACAGCCCCTTGGGTGACTTTGTGTTCTTATCCCACCAGCGACCGGGTTTACTGGCGATGTAGGCGATGGCCTTGGCTGTGATTTGTTTGCCTTTGGCCTTGACACCCTTGATGAGGATTTCTTCTGGCGTGAAGGTCTGTTGGTGGATTCTCAGGCCCTTGGCCTGTTTGTATTTGACGTAGATGGTTTCCGGTGTGCCAAACTCGCATAGATCCAAGGTGGCCTTTTCCGGGATATAATGGTAGTCCCGGCCCATGATGGTGCCGCCGATCTTGAACCGCTTTATGTAGGTGACCCCCCATTCTGTGTACACGGCTGTGAACACAAAAGTGCGGTCATAGAGTCCGCACCAGAGGAGGCTGTCGTCCACAAAATGGGTTTCAGGCGGTGGCACGACCACAAAGGTGCCATCCTTCTTGAGAATGAGCAGCTTATCCAGGGAGGAGCACTTCATGAGTTCTTCACCCTTGACGCCATAGCCCAGGAAGCCCTTGTCCAGGTCAAGATTGATGGTCAGCTCATTGCTGGTGAGTTTGCGCACGTCCAGGGCCTTGAAGGTATCGATCTGAGTGCATCGGGGATAATCCTTCTTGTACTTTTTGATCAGGGCCTTGAGATATTTCACGGCATAGGCCTTGAGGGCTTTGAGGTTCTTCTCCACTTCAGCCAGTTCTTTGAGAATCGCTTCGATGTCCTTGCGATTTTTGTCAATGTCGAACCGGGAGATACGTTTGATGCGAACGCTCAAAAGCATTTCCACATCGTCCTTGGTAACATCACGCTTGAGCTGCGGCCTGAAGGGCTCCAGGCCCTTGAACACGGCCTTGACCACGGCATCATAGGTCTTGCACTCTTCGATGAGTTTGTACAGACGGTTTTCTACGAAGATCTGGACCAGAGTCTTCGTGTGGAACTCTTCGAGGAGATTGTGCTTACGAAGCTCGAGCTCTCGGTGAAGGATATCCAGAAGTTGACGTGTGTTTTCACGTAGCACCTGTTCTGTGTTCATCTCTACCGGCCGTTTGTTTACAATGGCAATGATGCGGCTGGATACAGAGGTTTCGCATTTGGTAAAGGCGTACAGAGCCTTGACGGCTTTGTCCTGGTCGGCCCCCTGAGACAACGTGATTTCGATCTCCACGTGACCTGCCGTAAAGTCATCAATGGAGCGGACCTGGACCTTTTTTCTTTTTACGGCGTCTTCAATGGAGCTGATCACAGACTCGGTGTTCTGAACGCAAGGCAGTTCGTTGATCACGAGTTTGTTGTTGCTCTTTTTCTCGATTTTGGCCCTGACCTTGACCTTGCCAAAGCCCTTGTCGTATTCGCTGACATCCATGATGCCGCCGGTCTGGAAGTCTGGCAGGACATTAATCTGGGCAGGTGACTTTTTCTTCTCCTGGATGATCTGAATCTGAGCTTCAAGCAGCTCAATGAAGTTGTGCGGGAGAATACTGGTGGATAGACCCACTGCGATACCTTCGGCACCAAGCATGAGCATCAAGGGGAGCTTACATGGCAGGGTGACAGGTTCCTTGTTTCGACCGTCGTAGCTGGGGATAAAGGCCGTAAGATCCTTGTTGAAGAGTTCTGAACGTGCCAGTTCTGTGAGTCGACACTCAATGTATCGGGAGGCTGCGGCCCTGTCACCTGTGAATATGTTGCCGAAATTACCCTGGCCTTCAATGAGATAACGTTTATTGGCCAGATTGACCAGGGCATCGCCGATTGAGGCATCACCGTGGGGATGATACTGCATGGTATGACCGACCACATTGGCGACCTTTATGAAACGGCCGTCGTCCTTTTCCTTGAGCGAGTGCATGATACGACGTTGCACAGGCTTGAGTCCATCCGCCAGATTGGGGATGGCACGTTCGCATATCACATACGAGGCGTATTGCAAGAAATTGAAGTTCATCAGGTCCGTTAATGGGCCGTGACGCTCCTGAATTGGCAGGTAATCATGTTCGGCAGGTGCTTCGTGGTCGTTCGTGTCATTCGCCGATTTGGGGATGTTCTCTTCCGGGTCTTCAGGGAATAATAGGGGCTCTGTGGGGTTTTTGGATTTGCTCATACCAGTATTTCTTCGTCAATCACCAGGTTGTCCATGATGTAATTGCGACGTTCCTGTGTGTTCTTTCCCATGTAAAATCCGAGTGTTTCGCTGATTGCATGTTCACCGTTAATGGTGACAGGTGTCAATCGCATTTCCTGGCCGATAAAGGCTTTGAACTCTGAGGGCGAGATTTCACCCAAACCTTTAAAACGTGTCACTTCCTGGCCGCGACCCAGTTTTTTCATGGCTTTGTCACGCTCTTGTTCACTGTAGCAGTAGAGGGTCTCTTTTTTGTTGCGAACTCTAAACAAAGGTGTCTCTAGGATCTTGAGATGGCCTCGTCCAACCAGGCCTTCAAAGAATCGCAGAAAGAATGTAATCAGTAGATTGCGAATGTGCAGGCCATCCACGTCTGCGTCAGTGGCCAGAATGACGTGGTTGTATCGCAGATAATCAATGGATTCTTCCACGTCCAGGCTCTTCATGAGGTTGAAGATCTCGACGTTTTTATACAGGGCGTCTTTTTTGAGGTCACACACATTAAGCGGCTTGCCCTTAAGGGTGTAGATGGCCTGGGTGTTTACGTCGCGACAACTGACCAGGGATCCGGCTGCAGATTGACCTTCTGTGATAAAGATCATGGTGTTGTCGTTTTTATCCTTGCCTTGTTTGTAGTGCTTTTTGCAGTCACGCAGTTGAGGCACACGAATCGAAATGGCCTTAGAACGCTCGCGAGCGAGCTTTTTGACGGCGTTGAGTTCTTTTCGAAAGGTCTGGGTTTCGATAATCTTGTTGATGACTTTATCTGCCTGCGGCTTGTTGCTGTGCAGCAGTTTGGTGACAGCGGTCTGCACGCGTCCCACAATGTCAGATCGGATGTCTGTGTTGCCGAGTTTGTTTTTGGTCTGGCTTTCGAAGATCGGGTCTTTGAGACGAATGGCAATGGCGCCGAGCAGGCCTTCACGCACATCGTCACCGCTGAACTTTTTCTTGGCAAAGTCATTCACACCTCGCAGAATGCCCTCACGAAATGCACTGAGGTGTGTGCCTCCGTTATTGGTATACTGACCGTTCACAAAGGAGTAGTAGTCCTCGCTGAACCGGTTGGTGTGTGTGAATGCAAATTCCAGGGTGGCGTCTCTAAAGTGCAGAGGCTTGTAGAGTTTCTCAAAAGACGTTTCGTCTTCAATCAGGTCCAGGATGCCGCCGGCTGATTCAAAGCGGCGGCCGTTATAATTGATACGAAGTCCCGCATTCAGATAGGCATAGAAGCGGAGCCTACGTTCAATGTGTTCTTTATTGAATTCGTATTTCGGAAAGATTTCGGGGTCTGGCACAAAGCTGACAAATGTGCCATTGGGTTCCGACGTTTTGCCTTTCTTCTGCTTGATCAGTTTGCCATCAATGAATTCTGCCTGGGCAAATTTGCCGTCTCGCTTGCTGGACACGCGAAACTGTGAGGACAGGGCATTGACTGCCTTGGTCCCTACACCGTTGAGGCCCACGCTGAATTGGAACACATCGTCATTGTATTTGGCCCCGGTATTGATCTTGGACACGCAGTCCACAACCTTGCCCAGGGGGATACCGCGACCGTAGTCCCGGATGCAGACCTCGTTGTTCTTGATGGCAATGTCAACCTTCTTGCCGTGGCCCATGATAAACTCGTCCACGGCATTGTCGATCACTTCCTTGAGCAGGATATAAATGCCATCGTCATAATGCAGGCCGCTACCTGTGCGTCCAATGTACATTCCTGTTCGAAGTCGAATGTGCTCCAATGACGAGAGCGTTTTGACTTTATCGTCCGTGTATTCGTGTTTTTTTGCCATAACCTATTGTAATAGCACTCGCTGCTTGAAAGTTGTCTAAATTTCCATGCTTCCAGGCATGGATTAATGATGCTTCAAAGGAGATAACTTAGCAATTACCGAGCGATCCTGCAAGCGATGAGGTGTAAAAATAAACTACAAACATGGCTTGGTCATTGTGTTTCACCCATGGGTTCGGAATCTCTTCTCAAGGAAATCATTTTAGCTTTCGCCACAAAGTTGTGGGGTTGATGCCCAGAATAGCGGCGGCTCTCGTACGGTTGCCCTGAGTGGATGTCAACACCGCGCCAATATGGTTACGTTCCATTTCAGCGAGCGTTTTTGTAGCGTCTGTCGTGAATGTGGTCTCTGATTGTTTGAACTGAAGGATATTGCGGGGCAGGCATTCTGGCATGAGGGTCTGATCTCTTGAGAGTATAGCAGCCCGTTCGAGGATGTTTTCCAGTTCGCGAACATTGCCGGGCCAGGCATAGTCCAGCAGGAAGTCCAGGCACGTGGCGTCCAGTCTCAACTTTGGCAGATTTAGAGTTTTGGATAGTTTTTTAATAAAGTGCCTGGCTAGGGGCAGTATGTCGTCTTTTCTTTGTTTGAGTGGGGGAACTTCCATTTCGATGACGCTCAGTCGATAAAATAGATCTTCTCTAAACCGGCCTTGCTGAATGGCTAGGGTCAGATTTCGGTTGGTTGCGGCCATGACACGCACATCAATTTTACGTGTGTGGCTCTCGCCTACACGCATGACCTCCCTCTCCTGAAGTACACGCAGGAGTTTGACCTGTAGGGATTGCGAGATGTCACCGATTTCATCCAGAAAGAGTGTGCCACCGTGAGACTGTTCAAAGAGGCCAATCCGGTCACTCGTGGCCCCAGTGAAGGAGCCGGTCTTGTGGCCAAACAATTCGCTTTCCAGGAGTGTCTCAGGCAAGGCGCCGCAATTGATTGCCAGAAACAGCCCTTGAGACCTGTCAGACTGCCTGTGGATGTGGCGGGCCAAAACCTCCTTGCCTGATCCGCTGGGTCCGGTGATCAGAATGGATGAATCAAAGCGGGCCACACGCTCTGCCATGTCAAGCACCTTGCCAAAAGATTCGCTCCGAATCTCTGCAAAATGACCTTGTGTAGCCTGGGAGTGGGGAAGTGGACTCTGGGATGCGAGGAGTTGGTTCTGTTTTTTGAGGGCATCCGAGAGTTGGGAGATCTTACTATGAAAGGTTTCAACCTCAGAATAATAGGCTAGATAGGGTGTGATGGCTTCACCCCAGGAGGCCTTGTCCCTGCCTATGGATGTACACTCTGCGTCGCCGCACGCGCGACAGGTCTGTTCTACGAAAAAGATGGGTTGATTGCAGCAGTAGGACGCATAACCGCTGGCATACCCGGTCTGAATCCAGCAGGCCGCAGTCGCAGAGGTGCCGATCTCCAGGAGATGTTGTTTTGCTTCGCTGCAGTCGTGCCAGATGACCTGCATGTCCAGCGTTTGCTTGTTCTCATCTAGCGAACAGGTTTTGACTTCAGAGTGTGTTACCCCCTGGAGTGTATGCATCCGAGGTCCCGCCAAGAGCCACTCCTGGGTGCTATCCCATTTGAAGATCCTGGACATTCCGGCTGCATCGGCCTGGCCCCAGTAAAAACCGAAACGCGTGAGAATGCGACGCGCGTGCTCTGGTCCCATCGTATCCAGCAGGTCTTTTCGAAATTGAGCCAGAGCGTGTATGTCGTGCATGACCAGCCTGCGACCATGCAGGTGAATATTGCCCTCTCTAAATTCGATTAGCTCCTCGATTTTCAGGTCCTGGGCTTTCATGTGATCCTTTCGTAATGCAATAATGTCTTGCAAAATGCAATAGTATCAGAGTCGAACTGTTTTGGCAAGGATGTTGTAAGGCTTTATTGAAAAGGGGTTTGTCGTTATGCTATGTTTTTGGCACCTGCTTTGCTCTGATAACAAGTTCAGGGTGTTATCGTGAAAGCCTGGCGGTTTTCTTTTTCTTGAAATTTATACGGAGTCAGGGGCTCACGCATGCTGGTAAACAACCAAGAAACCATGACCATCAAGGCAAGGCGCGAATTGCAGCTGGAGCGTTTGAAGTGGTCAGTCAGACATGCGTATCAGCAGGTGCCGCATTATCAAAAGAGCTTTGATGCGGTGGGATTTCATCCCAGACATCTGGCCGGTCTGGAGGACATCAAGCATATTCCCTTCTTAACCAAACAGGACATGCGTGATGCATACCCCTATGGATTGTTTGCTGTGGGCCTGGACCGGGTTGTCAGAATCCACTCGTCATCCGGAACCACGGGCAATGCCACGATTGTGGGGTACACAGATCATGATATTCGAGTGTTTTCCGAGGTTGTGGCCAGGGCTTTGGCTTGCTACGGTGTGACCCGATCAGATGTGGTCCAGGTGGCCTACGGTTACGGTTTGTTTACTGGCGGCCTCGGACTGCACTATGGTGTGGAACGGCTCGGGGCCATGGCGGTTCCCATGTCAGGTGGCAATACAGAGCGTCAGTTGATGTTGATTCGAGATCTGGGTACCACGGCCATTGCTTGTACTCCGTCCTATGCCCTGAATATTGCAGATGCCATTGCTGACAGATATGGCGACTATGATTTGTCAAACACATCACTGCGTCTGGGCATACTCGGTGCAGAACCCTGGTCTGAACAGATGCGACTTGAGATTGAAAGACGTCTTGGCATTGATGCCTATGACATCTACGGTCTGAGTGAAGTGATTGGGCCGGGTGTGGCTGCCGAGTGTCGGGCCAAGTCAGGGTTGCATATTTTTGAGGACCACTTTTACGTGGAGGTGGTGGATCCTGAGACCGGAGAGGTTCTGCCTGAAGGTGAGCCCGGTGAGATCGTGTACACCTCCCTGACCAAGGAGGCCTGTCCCGTGATCCGCTATCGGTCACGCGATATCACACGCTTGTATCGTGACACCTGCGAATGCGGTCGAACCCTGCTGAAGATGGAGAAGGTGTTTGGCCGCAGCGATGACATGCTGATCGTGCGGGGTGTGAATGTGTTTCCGTCTCAGATTGAGGCCGTATTGATGGAGATCGAAGGTACGGAACCGCACTATCAGATCGTGCTGGATCGCAGGGATGCCATGGATGAAATCGAGATTCGGGTGGAGGTCAACAATGCCTTGTTTTGTGATGAACTCAAGGGGCTTGAGACCCTGAAAAAGAGAATTGTTCAGCGTATGAAGAGTGCCCTGAGTCTTTCTGCTCGCATCACATTGGTGGAACCCCTGAGCTTGGCTCGCAGTCAGGGCAAGGCGAAACGTGTCGTGGATTTACGACGGATCTAAAAATCAGGAGCTAAGTATGCATGTGACACAGCTGTCCGTATTTCTGGAAAACAAGCCAGGCCATCTGGCGCGTATCCTAGAGATACTATCCGAGCAGGGCATTAACATTGTGACTCTAATGATTGCGGATACGTCCGATTTCGGCGTGATTCGTATGTTAACCAGTGATTCTGACAAGGCAGCCCAGGTCTTGCGTGACTATCAGTTTACCTGCTCACTTACCGATGTGCTGGCACTGGAGGTCGATGATAGCCCCGGTGCTTTGTATAAGGTGCTAAACACGGTTCTCGATGCAGGACTGAATATTGAATACATGTACACCTTTAACGAAAAACGCCGTGACAAGGTGGTGATGATTTTTCGTTTTGATCAGATTGAGCCCGCAGGGCGGGTGCTTGAGGCGACCGGATATTCAGTGGTTCATAGAAGTGACATCTTTGGAGATTGATAATGCAGAAAACCATACTCATGGGCAATGAAGCCATTGCCCGAGGTGCGTACGAAGCTGGATGCCGCGTGGCTGCGGGGTATCCTGGCACGCCCAGCACCGAAATTCTTGAGACTGTGGCGGCGACCACAAAAGACATTCAGGCCCAGTGGTCACCCAACGAAAAGGTGGCGTTGGAAGTCGCGTTTGGCGCGGCAGTGGCCGGGGCCCGAGCCATGGCTGTGATGAAACATGTGGGCCTGAATGTGGCTGCAGATCCATTGTTTACGTTTTCCTACAGTGGGGTCAATGCTGGGCTCGTGATCATCAATGCCGATGATCCTGGTCCCTGGAGTTCTCAGAACGAACAGGACAACCGCCACTATGCACAGGCGGCCAAGGTGCCCATGCTGGAGCCCTCGGATTCGCAGGAAGCCAAGGACATGACACGTTTGGCATTTGAACTGTCAGAGCAGTTTGACAGGCCGGTGATTGTGCGTATTACCACGCGTATTGCCCATGCTCGGGGGATTGTCACACTGGAGCCGCGTCATGACGTGCCGTTGAGGCCTCTGATTCGCGATCCCAAAAAGTATGTGATGATCCCCGCACATGCTGCGCCCAGGCATCGCTTTATCGAGCGTCAGATGAAGACGATTCAGGCCTATGCTGAAACATCGGATGTCAATCGGATTGAGTGGGGGCATAAGAAGCGGGGCATTATCACGGACAGTGTGGCCTACCAGTACGTCAAGGAGGTGTGCCCGGATGATTCCGTGTTAAAACTGGGCATGATTTGGCCTATGCCGGATGCCTTGATCAAGGTGTTTTCTGAAGGCGTGGACGAACTGGTGGTGGTGGAAGAACTGGACCCCTTTATTGAAACACATGTCAAGGCACTGGGCCTGGCCGTAACTGGCAAGGCCCTTTTGTCTCTTTGTGGTGAATTGACACCGGCCCTGGTGGATCAGGCCTTGAACGGGACGCCCCCTAGGACTGGGGCCGCGTATCCCACAGACTTGCCGCCCAGGCCCCCTCAACTCTGTAAAAACTGTCCCCATGAATATGTGTTTCAGATCCTCAAGGACCTGGATTTAACGGTGGTGGGTGACATTGGCTGCTATACCTTGGCTGCGCTATCTCCATTGGAGGCCATGCATATGCAGACCTGCATGGGCGCCAGTATTGGGATGCACCTGGGCTTTGAAAAGGCCCAAGGCCGGGCTCTGGCAGAGCGGTCGGTCTCTGTGATCGGGGACTCCACCTTCCTGCACTCCGGCATTACGGCCCTGATCGACATGGTCTATAACCAGGGTACGGGCACTGTGATTATCCTGGACAATCGGACCACAGCCATGACAGGTCACCAGGAGAATCCTGCATCCGGTAAAACCTTGATGGGTGAACCAACTGTGGCTTTGGATCTGGGGGCCATTGCCCGTGCCGTGGGCGTGTCACGTGTGACCACGCTGGACCCCAAAGAGGTGAAAGAGTTGCGTCGTGTGATTGAAGAAGAGATTGCGATGCCTGTACCATCGGTGATTGTGGCCAAACGAAAGTGTATCCTCAAAAAATAGGAGTTGTGATGACCAATGTGATATTTGCTGGTGTTGGGGGGCAGGGTGTGATTTTATCGACCAAGGTTTTGATGCACGTGGCCTTGAGTCAGGGGTACGATGTCAAGGAATCCGAGATCCACGGCATGGCACAGCGGGGTGGCAGTGTGGATTGTCACGTGCGTTTCGGTGAGCAGGTGCATTCTCCATTGATCGCCCCGGGGACAGCTGACTTCATTGTGGCTCTGGAATTACTTGAGGCAGCACGCAGACTGGATTTCCTGGCACCCCAAGGGCGGATCATTACAGACACCCGTCAAATCGATCCCATGCCTGTTTTGACGGGGCAGATGACTTATCCGGACGACTTGGCGGATTGGCTTGACCATCACTCAAACGCTTGTTGTCTGGTGGAAACCGGGCCGGCATTAAAAATACTGGGGTCGTCCCGCGTACTCAATGTGGTGATGCTGGGTGTGCTTTCCCAATACCTGACCTTTGATGCAGAGACTTGGCAAAACAGTCTCAAAGCCACGGTCAAACCTCAGCATGTGGACCTGAACCTCCACGCCTTCGAATTGGGCCGGACCTTGTTAGGTTCCAGCTAGGAGGTTGGTTCATTGCGGGAGTCCTTGACGCCTCCCCCAATAACCTAATAACTGAAGTTTTGCAAACTTCAAGTTTTCAGTTTTCAGTAGGCAGTTTACAGCAGGAAAAACGCGTTTTGCTAAAAACTGAAAACCAAAAACTGTATACCACAGGGCTTTTTGCAAAAGTCCTGTAATAACAGGGCTTTTCACAAAAGTCCCGTTAATAAATGATCTTGCTAGACAAAACCACGGCAACCTCCTCATAATATGTCGATTGTTTACCTCGCGACTCACGCGATATGCCAATGACGACCTATTAACTTCAGGGAGTTTGTTATGAAAAGATTCTTTTCCATGTTTCTGGTTTGTGCTGGACTGATTGCGTCGTTTGCCACTACGTCTGGTGTTCAGGCGGCTGCAAATCTTGCAGTTGTGGCCAAGCCCTCCGCGTCCTATGTGTCTGGCGACTGTTCAATGGCAGCGCTCAATGATGGAAGTGAGCATCGCAACTCACGCGACCGGCGCGCTGGTTCGTATGGCAACTGGAACCGCACTGGCACTCAGTGGGTACAGTATGACTGGACCTTGCCTATCAGCACGGACAAGGTTGAGCTCTATTGGTGGGATGATCGCCAGGGCGTTCGTCTTCCCTCAGCGGCTCGGTTGCTGTACTGGGATGGCAGTGCGTTTGTACCAGTCAAGACTGATGAGACTCTGACCGTGACAGGCGACAAATACAACAGCCTGAGTTTTGAAGAAGTTTTAACGTCCAGGCTCAAACTTGAGATCGATTCTGATGGCAGCTATTCCACCGGTATTCTGGAATGGCGGGTCTTTGACTCGGGTAGGTCACCTGCGTTTCCTCCCGATGTAACAGCCGGTGAAGATCGCACAGTGGTGTTGGGTGGCAAGACGTATCTCAGTGGCAAGGTCAAGACATTGGAGGGGCAGGGGGCTGAAACCACGCCACTCCGATGGAGCAAGGCCTCTGGCCCGGGGTGGGTGACCTTTGAAGAGACTGACAATGCCGAGACGACTGCCACGTTTTCTGCTGTGGGCGAGTATGTCTTGCAATTGACGGCTGGCAGGGGCCATCTAACTGATACGTCCTATGTGACTGTCCAGGTGGTGAAAACGCCACCCACAGAGCAGCTCACACTGATTGATACCAAGGCCTATACACTCAATAGTCCTCTATGGGATAAGCGGGCCAGGGCGATAATTGTGAACTGGATCCCCCATTGCATCACCAAGATCAATGATCCGAATCTGCGTGAAGGTGGGATTAACAACTTCATTGAAGCTGCCAAAAAACTTCAAGGTAAGTCCGCCAAAGACCACCGAGGGTACGTATTTTCCAATGCCTGGATCTATAACACCATTGAATCGATCTGTATTGCTCTGATGGTGGATACCAAGGGAGATCAGGCGATCATCAAGGCCCAGCAGTTCATGAAAGAGACTCTGGGAGACTGGATCCCCAAGATACTGGCGGCTCAGGAATCCGACGGGTATTTGCAGACCGTGTTCACTCTCCGGGAATGGGACCACTGGACTGACCGTCATCGTTCTGACCACGAAGGCTACGTGGCAGGCTACTATCTCGAAGCGGCCGTGTCACACTACATGTTCACAGAGGGCAAGGACCTGCGTCTGTACAACTCTGCCAAGAGACTGGCCGACTGCTGGGAGCATCAAATCGGACCGCCCCCAAAACAAGCCTGGTATGATGGTCACCAAGCCATGGAAATGGCACTGGTACGGTTCGGTCGTTTTGTGAACAAGATTGAGGGCCGGAAAAAGGGCGACAAGTACATTCAGTTGGGCAAGTTCCTGCTGGACTGCCGCAAGGACGGTCACGAGTACGACCAGAGTCATGTGCCGGTCATCCGGCAATATGAGGCCGTGGGCCATGCGGTGCGTGCCTCGTACAATTATGCGGCCATGTCGGATGTGGCCATGGAGACCCATGATTACGATTACCAGAGTGCGGTTATGAGTTTGTATGACAACATTATTAACCGGAAGTACTATGTCACAGGCGGCATTGGCAGCGGTGAAACATCAGAAGGCTTTGGCCCGGACTATTCCCTGCGTCACAACGCCTACAATGAGGCCTGCTCAAGCTGCGGTCTGATCTTCTTTGAACACAAGCTCAACATGGCGTATCACGATGCCAAGTTTGCAGACCTGTACGAAGAGACGCTGTACAATGCTATGCTGGGGTCTCTGGATCTGGCAGGCAAAAATTTTTACTACCAGAATCCGCTGACTGAACGACGTGCTCGGTATCCGTGGCATAGTTGCCCCTGCTGTGTGGGGAACATTCCCAGAGTCCTGCTCCTGCTGCCGACTTGGGCGTATGTTAAGGATGCTGACAGCGTGTATGTGAACCTGTTTCTGGGCAGCACCGTGATTGTGCCGGGCGTGGCAGGCACAGACGTGGAAATGGTGCAGGATACGGATTACCCCTGGAGCGGGGATGTGGCCATCACGGTCAATCCCAAACGTACCCGGCGGTTCAATGTCAAGATCCGCGTGCCGAATCGTGAAGTGAGTGACCTGTACTCCAACCAGCCCAAGGCCAATGGGATCACCTCGATCAAGGTCAATGGTGAGTTAGTTCAACCTGCCATCAAGAACGGCTATGCTATCATCAACCGAAGGTGGCGTGCAGGTGACACCATTGACGTGGTTCTGCCCATGGTCATCCAGAGGGTCAAGGGCATGGACAAGATTGAAGCCACACGGGGTCAGGTCGCCCTGCGATACGGTCCCTTGATCTACACGGCTGAGGCCGTGGATCAGGACATCACCAAGGTTCTCAGTCCGGATGCTCCCTTGACCCTGGAATGGCAGCCTGATTTGCTTGAGGGTGTGATGGTGATCAAGGGCACATGGTCCGATGGCTCTGACTTTGTGGCCATTCCCAATTACGCACGCAGCAACCGATTTGGCCAGGCCCAAGTCGAAGGCAGTGAACGCCGCAGCGGAGGTTTGAGTTCTACAGTGTGGCTGAAAGATGAGTAGACGCTAGTTATTGGTTGCTGGTTATTAGTTGTTCGTTCTACAGCCACAGGGTTTATGCCCTGTGGCTTTTTGTTTTTCTCAAAAACTTTTGTCGCGCTTGAGCTGGATTAGGGTCTATGAATATAAACGGTTCATAGGTTCGTATCTTGCGAAGGAGAGAATGTGTTTAAACGAGGCAAAAGCGAGATTGAGTTGATTCAGGCCAGCCAGCAGGGTGATGCACAGGCCTTTGAGATCATTGTCAGGCAGTACCAGTCCCTGGTATGTGCCATAACCTACAGCGGGACGGGGTGTATGGATGCCAGTGAGGAGCTGGCTCAGGAGACGCTGCTGTTGGCCTGGAAAAATCTGACCCAGTTGCGTGAGCCAGGCAAGTTTCAGGCCTGGTTGTGCAGAATCGCTCGCAATACAGTTCAAGACTGGCGCCGTGACCGTGGTCGTCATAGAGTCGGCCAATCCGGTTCTCTGGCCTCGGCAGGCGATCAGGCATCAGGGACTGCTGAGCCTGTGGATACTGTGATTCATCAGGAGCAGGCCGTCGTGGTGAGCCGGGCACTGGACCAGATCCCGGAAAAATACCGCGAGCCCCTTATCCTGTACTACCGCGAAGAAAAATCAGTGCGCGAGGTGGCAGGGCTGCTGGCACTCACAGAAAACACCGCGCGCCAACGTATTACCCGGGCACGCAGTATGCTCAAGAAGAAGGTCAGTGACATGGTGGAAACCACGCTGACACACACACGTCCTGGTAAGGCCTTTACTGCAGCAGTCATGTCTTCGCTTGTCGCTGGCACCCTCAAAACCACAGCCACGAGTGCAACCGGCTTTGGCATTGGGGCTTTGCTCAAAGGACTGGTTTCAAGTGTGACTGTCAAATTGATCCTAGGCACAACCGCAGCCGTGATTGTCACGGGTGGGCTGTGGCACCATCATCAGAAGGAAACGACAGCTCTGCCGCAAATAGAGAATGGTGTAAGAGTGAAGAACGTCTCCCATTTGCCTGCTGGCAAGTATGCTATTGCCAAGGCTAGCCTTATTGGCAGGGATGAACATATCAAACAGCAGGAGGTTTCGGTTTACGCTGGTGAACATAAGAATGTCAATCTGGAGATGAACCGTGGCATTGGGCAGTATATGGGCGATGGATTACTCAGAGTCCATATTGTGGATGAACAGGGCATTCCATTGGCAACACCCTATGTGTGGCTCGAATCAAGCGGACATATCATTGAACCATGCGTTGAAACAGATTTGGAAAAGACCTTTATGGGGGAATCCGGACAATACACGCTGCATGTGGAATATCCAGGATTTCAAACGCTGGACAAACCCGTCACCATGAAATCCAGACATGACACGTCTTCTGGGAAATTCCATAAGCCAGTGATCATTGAACTGAAGAAGCGGGATTGATTCTGATCAGAAGAGCTGTCACAAGGGCGGCTGAGGAAAAATAATTATAAACGCATGGTTGTCCGGGTGTTTGTCGTCTAAGGTATTGTGATAGGCAATAACACCCAATAATTGCGAGGACAACGATGTTTGAACATGCAAATAACAAGATTCAACATGATCCATGGCCCTGTTTTTCTCGATTTACCATTCTGTATGCGGCTGTACTTGTCTTCACCCCGACCCTATTGATGGCGGAGCAGTCCACTGGGCCAGTCCCGTATGCCATTGTTGACACGGGCCAGGTTCGGTGTTACGACAACAGCCAAGAAATTCAATTTCCTTCCGTCTCAACGGGTTTTTATGGCCAGGATGCACAATACGCGGACCACGTACCTGCGTACAGAAACAACCAGGACGGGACTGTGACTGATCTAAATACCGGGCTGATGTGGCAGAGTGATCCTGGTGAGAAGAAAACGTTTGCGCAGGCCATGGCAGGGGCGTCCCAATGCCACCTCGCCAATTATGCAGATTGGCGTCTTCCCACGATCAAGGAGTTGTATTCGCTCATCCTTTTCAGCGGCACTGATCCTGATCCACAGAGCATGGATTCCGCCAAGCAACGGCCGTTCATTGACACCCGGTATTTCAAGTTTCAGTATGGCAATCCAAATCGCGGCGAACGTATCATTGATTCTCAGTTTGCTAGCTCCACCCAATATGTGAGCACTACAATGCGTGGCGATGAGACCCTGTTTGGCGTTAATTTTGCCGATGGACGAATTAAAGGCTATGGCATGAGGAGTCCTCGCACCGGCGGCGATAAGTTGTTTTATGTTCTGTATGTACGCGGCAATACGCGCTATGGAAAGAACGATTTTAAGGACAATGGTGACGGCACTGTGATGGACGAGGCCACAGGTCTGATGTGGATGATCGGTGACAGCGGCGAACTTGCAGCAGGTCGAAACAAAGACGGCAAGCTTGACTGGCAGGCCGCGCTTGCCTGGGCTGAAAATTTGGAGTATGCAGGCCATTCGGACTGGCGCCTGCCCCATGTCAAGGAACTCCAAAGCATCGTGGATTACACACGTTCGCCTGCGACCACACGCTCAGCGGCGATTGATCCGATTTTTCAAGCGACTTCATTCCGGGCGGAAGGGGGGCAACGGGACTTTCCCAATTACTGGAGCGGCACCACGCACGCCGGTCTCTTCAGGGCCAGTACGGCCGCGTATGTGGCCTTTGGTCGATCATTTGGCTGGATGCAGAACAGACGCACAGGGCAAACCATGCTGATGGATGTGCATGGCGCGGGGTCGCAGCGCAGCGATCCCAAATCAGGTGATCCGTCCAGATTTCCGCATGGACGTGGTCCGCAGGGAGATGCGATTCGAATCTTTAACTTTGTCCGTTGCGTGCGTGGTGGTCAGGCAGAGCCGCGTTTCTCAGGACCGGACATCGAGAACCGGCAAGCCCCGCGCCGGGGTCAGTCATCTGGAGACCGTCGGGGCCTGAATAATGGTATGTCGCCACAGGGTTCTGGGTTAATGTCCAGGAGGGGGGCTCAAATGCAGCCCACGGGTGTGATTGTCAACAGGCAAGGGGCCTTCAAGGGGTATACGTTGTTTGCTCCGATTAATTCCACAAAAACCACTCTGATCGACAATGCAGGGCGGGTCATCAATGCGTGGGACAGCGATTACCGACCAGGGCATTCTGCTTACCTTCTGGAGAACGGTCATTTGCTGAGAACCGGGGCTTTGACTCCACGCGAGAGCAGTGCCTTTCGAGCAGGTGGTTCCGGTGGCCACGTGCAGGAATTCACCTGGGACGGTGACCTGGTCTGGGACTATACCCATGCCAGTGACCGCTATCTTCTGCATCACGACATAGAACACATGCCGAATGGCAATGTCCTGATGATTGCTTGGGAAAAGAAGGGCAGGGATGAATTGATCGTTGCGGGGCGCAATCCTGACACCATTCCTGACGGGGGATTGTGGGTGGATCACGTGATTGAAGTAAAACCTACCGGCAAGACGAGTGGTGACATCGTGTGGGAATGGCATTTATTTGATCATGTGATTCAGGATTTTGACGTCTCCAAAGGGAACTACGGCGATGTGGCGAAGCATCCTGAATTGCTTGACCTGAACTATGTGCCTCGACGCGGCAGGATCAATGAAGATTGGAATCATACCAATGCAATTGACTACAATCCGGAGTTGGATCAGATCGTGCTGACCCTGCACACGATGAGTGAAATATTCGTGATTGATCATCACACCACTCGAAAGGAAGCGGCCGGACACACCGGTGGGCAGCAGGGCAGGGGTGGGGATATCCTGTATCGCTGGGGCAATCCTCAGGTTTACAAAGCTGGGAGAGCGAGCGATCAGACTCTGTTTGCGCCGCACGACGCAGCTTGGATTGAAACCGGCCTGGTCGGGGCAGGAGACATCATGATTTTTAACAATGGTCAGGGGCGTTCTCAAGGGCAATACTCCTCAGTGGAAGTAATTGCGCCTCCTATGGATAAATCTGGTCACTATAGGCTCAGCCCGGATTCCGCCTATCGGCCAAAGGACGCCGGTTGGATTTATACTGGAAAGAACAAACCGGATTTCTTCTCACAAAACATATCCGGAGCGCAACGCCTGCCAAACGGCAACACTCTGATTTGCAGTGGGGCTTCAGGCACGATTTTTGAGGTTTCACCTGAAAAGGACATTGTCTGGAAATATGTCCATGCAGATTCCGGTCGAGGGCCGGGGTCAGAAGGGTTTGGTCCAGGCTTGGGCCGACCTCCCATGGGTGGCCCGGGCACGCGTGGTCAGAATCGTGTTCGCGGCCCAGGCATGCGTGGCAACATGAGACGTGGCGTGAACAACAGGCGTGGACCGGGTATGAATAGCCCAGATGGACCTCCCCCCATGAAGGGCCCTCCAGGCGGCATGGGAACGCCAATTTTCAGGGCCTATCGTTATGGACCGGACTATCCTGGGTTGGTCGGCAAGGATTTGACACCAGGGAAATTAATGGGTCAGTAGGTGACGTGATTTCAATGGCAGCCCGGCAGTGAGCCATGGCAGGCTCTTTCTTCGTTCGAACAAAAAACTGTATTGCATCAAAGGTGACTGAGAAAGTGGAGCTGGGAAATAAAAAGAGCGGCCTTGGATTTTTCCAAGGCCGCTTGATCTGTTCTCTATGGAATAGGTAATTTAGTTAATAACTACGGGTTTATAGACCTGAAATCTCCTGAGCAGACAAGGCACGATAGTAAATACGTACATCGTCAATCAGGCCGGTCCAGAAACGATTGTCATATTGGCTGTACTGTATACCAATATGGGCATGCTGACCACTGTCGGTCAAGGCCACAGACCCTTCCTTGGCCTGTTTTACGCCGTCGACATACAGGAATGAGGTGCCGTCATCAACCACACCAGCTACATGATGCCACTCGGTGTCCGTGTAGGTCGCGTCACTGGTGGCGTCGAAGCCGGCAATATCACCAGCGCCATTGTCGGCCCAGAGGCGGAAAACATTTGTACTATGCCTGACCAACGCAAATCCTTCGTATGGCCCGGTTTTCAGTTTACCGGCAATACCCATGTACAGCCCATCATTGGCTGCATTCATCTTGACCCAGGTTGAAAGGGTCACAGAGCCAGACAGTTGCAGGCTA
>CAZBTJ010000068.1:8407-27650 GCA_964494325.1 uncultured Pirellulales bacterium | reverse complement strand
TCGCCCAAGACATCAATCAATACTTGCGTTGATCGTGTTTTGTCAATCTTGAATAGAACATACAGATCGGTCCTGAAAAGCCATGTCCAAAACTTCCCTCCTTTATCCTTGTGCCCAGTTTCATCGGCATTAACAAGGGGTTCTAATGGAAGTCGCTTGAGTAGTTCATCATACGGATCATCCAAAGACGTGCTGACTTTTTCAAGAACCTTACGCAAATAGCCCCGACATACGTTTTCGCCCAAGACGTCACGAATGTACTTTCTGATGGTAGAAGAAGAACAGTGGCAAACATATTTCAGATAAGCCACCAACGTCGTAATGCGTTCCTGAAACAGGCCTGCTTTGATCACACTTTTGGGAAATGGTTTGTAATGAAACGCTTCGCATGTCGGACACCAAACAGTGTAAGCCCGATATTCTGTCTTCACGACAGGTATCTCTTTAATCTCAACTTGTTGTAACCGACGGTACTCGACATCGAAACACGGGATTGTCAAGCCACCGCAATTAGGGCAGGATGTTTGGATATGCTTTTTAATTTTATCGATTTGCTTATCAGTATGGAAAGGTCGCGTGTGTTTCTTGTGACCTGGCTGCCCACCAATTTTTCGTTTGTTCTGCTTTTCATTGTCAACATCACTTGGCTTTCTTTTCTTGGGCTTAACAATGTCACTTGATGGTGGCTTTGACGAATTCTGAGAGTTTTTCTTGAGTTTTTGGACTTGATCTTCCAATCGACGATTTTCAGATTCAAGATCATCAAGTCGCCTGGTCGTCTGTCCACCTTAGCCATCAAAGCACACTCCGCGTGCCTCACTTGGACTTGAATGACGGCTTGGAATCATGATTGAACATGTCCTCAGATTCGAATGTTAATCGGATGAAAGATTCGGGTTTTAACTACCTAACGCGTCTGCCAATGAATCAACCGAGCACCTTTACCAGGGGCGACTGATCTTCGCCAAGTTCTATGGCCGGGGCTGACCCTCATAGTACCCTGGCCGTTGGCCTGATCGATGTATTTTACATATTACAGCCTGATAAACGCTTTTTGATGTCCCTCAATTGCGCCGGCGCCGGCGCAATCTTAGAAGCTCCTTTTTGGGGGCAAAATGGGACGTCTAAGGCCCAGACTTGAAGTGTTTTCAAAGCTATCTAACTGTTTTAAAAGCCCTTAGTGTGGTCCGACCCCAATTGACCGACAGCTTTCTTCTGTTAACATCGCGGCATCGTCAGACAGCAAGAAGAGGTTGTGCAACACTGGTTGCATCACAAAAGTTTTAGGCATCAATCAACGTCGTTTGTCTCTTCACCGGCGTTGTGTTGATCTATGACACGACCGTCATCTTGTTCATTCGCCTGCATGGTTCCGAGGTGTCGATAGAGATATTTGACATCATACAGACCGCCAATGATGAACCACACTGTAACCACAATGGATGTGGCGTAGATGAACCATGTCCAGTAGAACCAAAAGCTCAGCCATGACTCGTCCGGTATGCCGCCCTTCTTGAGGAGGTGCCAGGAGTTGCCGACAATAAAAATGGCGAACCAAACCAGAGGCCAGGCCAGGGTGATACCAGCCACGATTTTATCTGATTTTGTAAACTCCTTGGTCCAGCCCATTTTTTCCAGAAAGGTCTTTTTCCTCTCAACATCCAACACCTCTTCGCCAGCCACAGCATATTGGCCACGATGGAGCATGCGATCCAGATTAAATGGTTTTCGAGAACTTGTCAGTGACACAAAAACATACAAAAGGATCACGATCACAATGCTCCAGAACGCCATTTCCTGACCGGTCAAATCAAAGATGGGCGTGAGCACGGCCACGAGCTGTTCGTTTTCAAGTCCCGCCAAAAAGCCGGCACCATTGTGCTGTATCCAGAAACCCGCCACAGTCAAAATCAGGCCACCGAGCATGCCGGTCCACGCGGCCGCAGTGGTGCCTTTTTTCCAGTAGAGGCCACCAATGATGACAGCACCGGCGCCGCTGACAAACATGCTGGCTGACAGGGCGCAGAACATCTGGATGCGCTGAGTATGCCGAAAATACAGACTGAAGAGAAAGATGAACACAGCCACGCCGAAGATAGAGGCACGCAGCATCCATAGATGCTGCTTTGTGCTCAGCGGCTTCTTGCGGAAGGGAAGGACCACATCTTGAATAAACATACTGCCCCAGGAATGTAAATACGTGTCATGTGTACTGATAAAGGCCCCCAACATGGCTGCACACATCAAGCCCATCAAAACCTTGGGGAAGATCAATCCCATGAACAAGGGGCCCTTGGCCTGACTTCTGAGGGTCTCAATTCGCCTGAGTTCATCCGGACCAGTCACGTCCTCACGGCCTTGAAGATCTTCAGGCATCACGGCAGCAATCCTGTTTTTCAATTCCAAAGATTGATCGGCAAAATCAGCATGCTGCAAATAGGTTCGAAGACAAATCGGTATGATCAACACCACCAACATGAGTACGCGGTAACGCCAATTGCTGAGCATCATGGCCATCTTGGACTCATGCGGTGTCTTGGCCGAACTGTAATACCCAGCCGGTCCCTGCCAGCCCATGGCGCAGTAGAACATGATCACCACACTGATAAGGTAGAAGCCCAGGTTAAAGTTCTCCTCCTTGCCCATGTCAAACGGATTGATGATAGATTTGCCTGACTCGACCGCCAGGAGGGTATCGGAAATCTGCCCCCAGCTAAAGGTGATCAATAAAAAGGCGATCACCACGATAAACACAAGATAGGCAAAAGAGCCCTGAATAAAGTCCGTGACCATCACGGCCACCTGCCCTCCCAGGAAGGCAAAGATCAGGGAAATGACCAGTAAAAAGAGCATGATACAGACAAATGACGAACACTGAATACCCAGCACCATGAATTCCGCAGGGAAGCCACAGTACCAGATAAAAAAGCGGGCACCAACCGAAGGGAATATGCCAAAATTAACAATACCGGCCAGAAAGGCCACGAGCCCTGAAAACACACGGAAGTTACGACTGTACCGCACCTCCAAAAATTGAGCCAGAGTCAAAGCACGTGTCTGACGAAAACGATAAAACACCCATCCGGTCACACCCAAAATAAAGATCATGGGCCCTTCCATAAAGACCCACCAGATTGCATTGTATCCCACATCGTGATACTGCTCCAGGTAACCCACCAGGCTGATGACCCCCATCATGGCCATACTCATGGCCACGGACAACAAATAACGGCCTCCGCATCGCTGCGCAGCCAAAAAGCCCGCCACGGTTTTTGTATAGCGACTTGTAGACAAGGCACCCAAGAAGAGCACCACAAGCAGTCCCACCACAATCGCCCAGTCAACTGGTTGCATATTCATTGCATCCATACCTTCCATTTAACCTTTTACCACCATTCTAGAATTTGACAGCATATCAGTAATTTCCATGATGTCAATTGTTTGCCCCTGAACCTGGAACCCATTAAGTGCTGTTGAGAACTAGCCTCGCGTTTAATGGAACCACGGCTCGGACTTCTTTGGACTATTTTTACTATGTGGAGCATGGCGTGGCCCTTGGTCTCAGCTAAACTTTATCAGACTGAGGACCCCACACGAAATGAATCATTATGACTTTCCGTTGGGTTACAAATACAGAAGGAAGAAAGAGTTCTTGCTTTATTTCTTCTTAACATGAAGATCATGAAGGGCAGGTACCAGTTTACAGTTTCCCTCTGACTACGCAACCCGCCGTCAAAAAACGCTTCGCGTCCCACTTCGTGGGAGTCCTGCATCTGTCACCACTTTGGGAAACAAGTTTCCCACATGGAGCCAGGCTCGGCCTCAATGACGTCTTGGATTTGTAAATGTCAAAACTCTTCCGATTTGGACGTTAATCAGATGGAAGTTTCTATTCTTAATGTGCTGACGCATTTTCTAGTGAGCCGTCAGTATCAGAACAAAGCCGTTCTTAGAAGTGGGCGACCGAAGGAGGGTCGACCAAGCTTGCTTGACGAGACAATCCTGACAAAGCACACGCAGGGCCCGAAGGGACCTGGAACGACGAACCAACAACAAAGGCCAAACACACACCTTCGGCGCCAGCCCTTCATGTATCTTCATGCTCTTCATGTTAAAACACCGACCTGCGATGCTATTTGTTTACTTAAATTCCAGATAAACCTTGTAGAAGTTAGAGTCATACTGCATAATGCCAATATGGTAGAATGAGGGAAATCGAATCGTGTATTCAGCGACTTATCAAACCGAATCATTGGTTGTGCTATTGAAGTCCATCGTAATCTGGGGCCAGGATTGCTCGAAGCGACATATCAGCAATGCCTGGCCCACGAGTTGCAACTGAACCAGATCGAGTTCAAAATTGAGCATCCTCTGCCAGTCCATTACAAGGGCGTTCATTTGGATTGCGGTTATCGTTTGGATTTCCTTGTTTGCGATGAAATCATTCTGGAACTCAAGAGTGTCGAGAATCTCAAACCTATCCACGAGGCTCAGCTATTAACCTACCTTAAGCTGTCCGGGCTCAAGCAAGGCTATTTGATCAACTTCAACGTGACCCGACTCAAGAATGGCCTTCAAAGCCTGGTTATGTAGGCAAAGGAAGGGGCTGCGATCGGCTGGAGAGCTCGCGAGTCTGCGGAGTTGGCACAGAAGGAAAGATCGGCAGAAACACAGGGTGAGATGCGTGGGCATTCACTGCCTCAAATCTTAAGATACGCAAAACTCATCAAGACCGGGTGCCTGGTTTTAATTCTGCAAATGTCCCTGGCAATGTTTCCAGATAACAGGCCAATTCCCGTTTCATATCTTTTAATACCGATGCATAAGCCTGGTCATGGGCAAGATTGGTCTGCTCGGTAGGATCTTTCGCCAAATTATAAAGCTGATCCACATCGTAATAGGCTGGATACTGGCCCGTGGATGAACGCTCAGCGTCACCACCGCCAGGAATCAGACTCACATGGCTGAAGGGGGTTGTTGGATCTTCGGTGATAATGGGCCGTCCACGACGTCTCAGGTTTTTATTGACCCGCTCCAACGTCTTGCGCCGTGTTTCCAGTGACGTGTTTTTTGCCGACGGGGGATAGCGTAATGCCAGATACTTCCAGGGGCCTTTGCGTACACCCCGGGCATAGCCCAGTTCGAAATACAACGTCTTGTGGATGGCCTGCGATTGCCCTTCCAACACAGAGGCAAAGCTCTTGCCGTCAAAGGTTGTGTTCACCTTGGTAACACCTGTCAGATCAAGGATCGTGGGGGCAAAATCAACATTGGAGATTAGGGCGTCACTGGAGCTACCGCCGGGAAAACCGCCTTTGCGCCAGATGATACTCGGATTGGAGACACCG
This sequence comes from uncultured Pirellulales bacterium, assembly GCA_964494325.1. Classification (GTDB taxonomy): domain Bacteria; phylum Planctomycetota; class Phycisphaerae; order Sedimentisphaerales; family Anaerobacaceae; genus JAIPFM01. Next base: position 22,302 of record CAZBTJ010000068.1, on the reverse strand, counting down.
CCCTGATAGACCGTGCCCTTGGCAGCCTGTCCATGATCATTAAAGAAAAAGATGACCGTGTTCTGATCCAGGCCATGTTTTTCCAAACGAGCCATCACAGCGCCTACTGCATCATCCAGCCACAAGAGGTTCTCCCGGCCAGATGTCTTTACGCCAGCTTGCTTTAGCCGCTGAGGCAGGCTGTCTCGATCCGGAAGGACGTGCGGAGGTTGCTCAAGAATTCCATCCGCGGTAATCCGGGGATCGGCATGCCAGGAACGTTCCCTGGCGGTCGGTCCATGGGGAATCGTGGAGGCAAAGTAGAGAAAAAAAGGTGTGTCACAATTTTGATCGATAAAGTTCAAGGCGCCTTCGGTAATCCAGTCCAGGTTGTGTACTGCCAGATGTCGAGAGCCATTGCCATCAGGATTATTGTGATAGAGACGGTCCGCGAAATCGAAGCCCACCGTTTTCAAAGCACTCCGAAGATGGTTGGCATTTTTTTTCAGATGTCCTTTTACATCAGGCGCAGCCGGGTCCGCATCCCAGGCCACCTTCTTCCATCCTGGCACCTGTACCACGTGGTTCTTACCCACAAACCCCGTGGCATAACCAGCCTTTTTGAGCAGGCTTGCCACAGTCTTATCATTTGGACGGATGTGTGTGTTCCAGGTGACCACCGTCTGCTGCCCTGATTCTGCCTGATGCCCAAGAGCCCTGCTGGCATACTTTCCAGTGAGACAATTGTAGCGACTGGGCGTACACACCGGGGACACCACGTGTTGGCCCAGCATCAACATACCCTCAGCCGCCAACCGGTCTATCGTGGGGGTAAGATTCTTGCCTCGCCCTTCGGGCAAACAGTTGAACATGTGCCGATGCATGTCATCTAAAATGAAGAACACGATATTGGGACGTGACGACCGCCTTGTTTCAGATCGAAGCGTTTTGGGAAGACCCCAAGACATCAATCCCGCACAAAAGGCATGATGCATAAATTCGCGTCGAGTCGTTGTTCTTGTTTTTTTCATTCTGTCACACCCAGCTTTGCCTTAGTGGAAACCAAATGACCACGACAGTTACATCCGTTGTGGAGTAACGCTCTCAACCAGAGACTTTGACAACATCTTTAGACACATCGGCTTCCCAGGCCTCAAGTGCTTTGAGAAGCTCGGCCTTGACCTTTGGCTCTGCCTGGCTCAAATCGGTTTGCTCACCAATGTCCTGACCAAGATTATAAAGCTGTGTCTTTTTACCCTGCACCACAAGCTTCCACGAACCTTTTCTTGCCACCTTGCCCTTGCCGGCTCGCCAGAAAAGCGTGCGTGGTGACAATGTGCCCTGTCCCAGCAACACCGGGGACAGATCCACACCATCAAAGCGGTGATTGACCGGCAACGGTGCCTTTGCCAGGGACGCCATGGTGACCAACAGGTCCATGCCCATGCCGATCTGATGACTGACCCTACCCGCTGGAATATGGCCGGGCCAGGATGCCACAGCAGGCACGCGATGCCCACCTTCCCACACCGTGCCTTTGGTGCCTCGCAGGGGGCCAGCCGAGTTGAATAGAGTGACCACCTTGCCCGTGGGGCCATTGTCCGACAGAAAGAAGACCAGCGTATCCCTTTGCAGACCCAAATCCTTGAGTGTACTCACAATGCGGCCGACACCCTCATCCATCACCTCAATCATTTCCTTGTACCGACGTTCCACATCCGGTATGGCCTCTCTGGTACGCGGTTGACCGGCCTGACGCATGGCAGGATCGTGACGGCCCTGATACGGATAATGAGGGGCCCCATGTGCCAGATACAGACAGAAGGGCTGTTCTTGATGTTGTTTGATAAAGGTGACACCATAGTCTGTGATCAAATCCGTGAGGTAGCCCGGTTCGTTGTCTATTTTGTCCCCCTTCCACCAGTCCAGAAACATCTCCTGATCCACATGCGAATGGTAGTCCACATTACCGCTGACAAACCCCACATACTCGGAAAAACCCTGGTGCACGGGATTGTACTTGGCTGGATACCCCACATGCCACTTACCAAACATACCGGTGGTGTACCCGGCCGGCTTCAGCACTTCGGCAAATGTGGTTTCCTTCAACGCCATGCCCTTGTGCCGATGTGACTTGGCGGTGACCACGCCCTCCACCCCGCTGCGCTGCTGATAGCGACCGGTGAGCAGGGCCGCACGCGTGGGACTGCACACCACACCGTTGGAATGAAAGTCCGTGAACTTGATACCCTGCTGTGCCAAGGCATCAATGTGCGGTGTGTTAATCTTCTTGTTGCCAAAGCAGGCAATGTCCCCATATCCCAAATCATCGGCCATGATAATGACAAAGTTCGGCTTACGCTGCTGGTTTGCCGCATAAGCATGGCAAAGGCAACTGTTCGTGATGGCAAGATATAACAGCACCATCAAAGTTGGTTTGCCCCATTGGCAGTGCGGCATATTTCCCAAGCATTGTCTCATGACGAATAGTCCTTTCCTTGTTCACTCGCCCTACACGAGGCTTTCCACTTTTCCAATGTGGTTTTCATTCGGGCCACAATGTCAGGATGTTTCTCTGCCATGTTTTTGGTCTCACTGGGATCATCTATCAGGTCATACAGCTCATACGCTTCGAAAGGCACCTTGCCATTGTCGTGTCTGGGACGCTTGTTCCCACTATTCGCCACCAGCTTGTAGCGATTGTCAGTCAGGCTGGCCTGTTGACCAAATTGGAACCCAATGGGTTGAGATCGCTGTCTCATCTTGCCATCAATCATGGGCAGCAAACTCATGCCATCGTACGGCCGATCACTGGGGAGGTTCAGGCCAAGCGTGTCCAGGACCGTAGCAAAATAGTCACTCGTTACGCAGGGCATGTCCACTGAACGAGCCCGCTTGACCCTGTCAGGCCAGACCAGCATACCAGGCACACGCACGCCCCCTTCATAGAGCGATCGTTTGCGACCTCTAAATGGCTTGGCCGTACCCCAGTAGCGTCCCTTGGGGCCGGGATTGCCTTCCGGCCCATTGTCAGAACAGAACCAGACCATGGTGTTGTCCTCCACGCCCAACTCACGCAACTTTTCACGCACACGCCCCACCTGTTCATCCAGGGCCGTGACAACGGCATAGAAGTGCTGCTTTTCCTCGTCATGCTCGCTGTACATGGCACGGTACTTTGGCCCACCCACCACCGGGGCATGCGGCGCATGGAACCAGACCACAGTAAAGAAGGGTTTGTCCTGCCCCACCGCCTTTTCCATAAAGGGCAAGGCACGATCCACAATGAGCTTGGAATCGCATCCTTTCAGAGGGCCGGGTACAGACTGACCATTGTGCCAATACAGGGCACGTACATCAAAGGCCCCGGGCTTGAGGTGAGAATTCTCGGGGTCATAGGGATCCCATGTGGCCACGGCAAATTCTGTGCTGAACCACTCATCAAATCCATTCATGCCCGGTGTGCAGTAGTTTTCTTTGGGTTTTCGTCCCTTGCCCTTGCCGGAATAGTCTGGAGACAAAGTACCCAGATGCCATTTTCCGAAATGACCGGTGGCATAGCCTTCTTCCTTTAACACCTCAGCCAGACAAATCTCACCCTTGCGAAGATGGCCTTTATTGGCCGTATGCACGCCATAACGATAGGGATTGCGTCCTGTGAGGCAGGAACCACGTGTGGGACTGCACACAGGCGCACCCGCATAAAAACGATCAAACCGAAGACCGCTACGGCTCATCTCATCCAGATGCGGTGTTTTAATAATGGTGTTTCCATTGTAGCCGGTGTCACCCCAGCCCATATCGTCAGCCATCATCAGCACAATGTTGGGACGCCGTGTCTTGGTGGGCAAGGACGCAATCCCAACAGCAGATGAAAAGGCCAAACTGAATGCCCCAAGCCCGGCTGTCTTTAGAAACGCTCGACGATTCATTGATGTCATACCTTTTAGCTCCTTATTGTCTGGCTTGTCCTGCAGGACGTAAATTGGCTTTCAGAGCCTGATCGAATTCTTCCATCACGACTGTCAGTCGTGTCACGATCTCAGGGTGCGTGGCTGCCAGATTGTTCTGTTCACTGATGTCCGCTTCCAAATCAAATAACTCGACTTCTTTCTTGACGCGTCGTAATTTCCAGTTGCCACAACGTATGGCCTCCAGACGCATGCCTCTGTAATAGCAATAGGCGTGGTGTGGCGTGGTGGCACCCGGCTTGCCCGCCATAAGCGGCCAGATATCCTTACCATCAATGACGCGGTCCGTGGGCACCTTGGCACCTGTCAAACGGGCAATGGTTGGGAGCATATCAATGGTGGATGCAATCTCGGCGCAGTCCGTACCTGGAGGAATTTTGCCAGGCCATCGCATAATGGTGGGTTCACGCATGCCACCTTCATAAGTCTGGAACTTGTACCCACGCAGCGGCAAGGCACAGCCACCGTGACCGCTCTTCAGATTCCACGGACCATTATCCGACGTGTAGATCACCAGGGTGTTCTTGTCCAATCCCAATCTCTTGAGAGTCTTGAGAATTTCACCGGTACTCCAGTCGATCTCCTCGATCACATCACCGTACAGACCGCGTGCGCTCTTGCCCTTAAATTTTTCAGAGGCAAATATGGGAATGTGAGGCATGGTATGCGGCAGATACAAAAAGAAGGGAGTTTCTTTATGGGCGGTGATAAACTTGATGGCTTCCCGGGTATACCGTTGGGTCAACAGCGACTGCTCCACGGGATACTCAATCACCTCTTCGTCACGCATCAATGGCACCTGATTCTTCTTGGGCTTTTCCGTACGAATCTTTTCCACGGTTTTTCCTTCACCCAGCAGCACGTCCTTTGCAAACAATGCCTTGGGATCGATGGTCATGTCATTGCTGTACGGAATGCCAAAATAGCTGTCAAAGCCCTGACGGGTCGGCAAAAATTCCGGGAGATGCCCCAGGTGCCATTTGCCAATACAGGCTGTGGCATAGCCCTCGGCCTTGAGCATGTCGGCAATCGTGATTTCCGCTGGATTGAGCCCCATGGTGTCTTTCGGGAACAGCACCTTGTGCACACCCACGCGCGGGGGGTAACAGCCGGTCAGCAGTGCAGCACGTGACGGCGAACACACCGAGTTGGCCGAGTAAAAGCTGGTGAAACGCCGACCTTCTTGAGCCATGCGGTCCAGGTTCGGTGTCTTGATCAGGGGTGACCCAAAGCAACCAATGTCCTGATAGCCTTGGTCATCCGTGAAGATGAGTACGATATTGGGTTTCTGCCGTTGAGCTCCGATCGCCGCAGCATTCAGCATCGAGAGTACGATCAAACTGATTCCCACGCCCCCCACTGCCCTTAAGTGATTGTATCTTGTCTGGTTCACTCGAAATCTCCTTGCTGACTCTTCACTGTGTAAACAAGTGTTAACCCGAACGTGTTTTTTTCTAGAACCTACTTATACAGTAAATTCTCAAGCCTGTCTATCTTGACGATAAAACCTTACATATTCCTGATTTTGTTGTACTTCGGCAAAATGAGGCCAAAGTCTTCTTCGCCGTTCTTTTTAGTCAAAATATCACTCGTTCTCAGGCCAACGATGGGATTCTCCCACAGGTCGCTGGAAGTCTGCTTGACTTTATGACACGGTCAGAAGTATACTTTGGGGCAACACGCTTATTGGTTTGCAAAGTTGGTTTATTTTTGTTGCACTGGAAATTCCAATCTGCCCACGCCCCAAGGCAGCATTTTCTTGGTCTGTATTAAGTTAGGAGAGAAACCACATGAGTGAAAACACAAGCAAAGGCACATCACGTCGAGACTTTCTGAAACACACCGGCCTTGTCGCCGCCACCTCAGCCATTGCCACAGACATGCTTCCAGGGCTCTATGCCGCTGAAAACAATACCATCAAGGTCGCACTGATCGGATGTGGCGGTCGAGGTGCCGGTGCCGCATCTGATGCGCTTAATGTGAAGAGCGGTCCCATGAAGCTGGTGGCCATGGCCGACGTATTCGAACACCGCCTCAAGGGCAGCTACAACAGCCTCAAGAATGCCCACCCTGACAAGGTGGACGTACCCAAAGACCAGAGGTTCGTCGGTTTCGAGGCCTACAAGCAGGCCATGGATTGCCTTTCCCCGGGTGATGTGGCGATCTTTGCCACGCCCCCGGCATTCCGTTGGGTCCACTTCACCTATGCCATCAAGAAGGGCCTCAACGTCTTCATGGAAAAACCCGTGACCGTGGATGGCCCAACCAGCAGACGTATGCTCAAACTGGCCGAACAAGCCAACGCCAAAAATCTCAAGGTGGGCGTGGGATTGATGTCCCGTCACAGCCGCGCCTTCCAGGAACTCCATAAACGTATCCAGGAGGGTCAAATTGGAGATCTCATCCTCCTGCGTGGCTATCGCATGCACGGCCCGCTTGGCTATTTTTCATCATTCGCCAAGCCCGACAACATGAGCGAGCTGCTCTACCAGATCCAGCGATTCCACAGTTTTATCTGGGCCAGCGGAGGCAACTACAGCGATTTCTATATCCACCACGTGGACCATCTATGCTGGATGAAAAATGCCTGGCCAGTCAAGGCCCAGGCCCTTGGCGGCCGACACTATCGCCAGAATCCGGATGGTAGGACCTATGTGGATCAGAATTTCGACAGCTATGCCGTGGAATACACCTTCCCCGATGGCAGCAAATTTAACTTTGACGGACGATGTATGGACAATTGTACCAACATCTACTCAAGCTATGCCCATGGCAGCAAGGGCATGGCCGTTGTCTCAGCGAACAGTGACTGTGGCCTGCCGTCCAGCCTGTATACGGGCCAGACTCCGGACAGATCAAACCTCATCTGGCAATCCAAAATCCCCCGCCGCGAGCAGAACCCCTACCAGAATGAGTGGGACGATCTAGTTGAGGCTGTTCGAAATGATACCCCCTACAACGAAGCCAAACGCGGCACCATCGCCAGCCTCGTGACCAGCATGGGACGCATGGCCGCGCACACGGGTCAGGAAATCACCTACGAACAGATCTTGAACTGCCCACATGAAATGGCCCCAGGCCTGGACAAACTCACCATGGACTCCCCGGCACCACTGCTGGCCGATGCCGATGGACTATATCCCGTGCCGCAACCAGGCATCACCAAAGATCGGGAATACTGAAAGTTCGCAGATCCCAGTGATAAGGCATCTGTAAAAAAGCGGCCCAAGTAAAATATGCTTGGGCCGCTTAATCATGTAAACTTTTCTGGCAGTCTACCTGTCACCCGCCAGATAGCGTATTTCACCTTCGGACAAGACACGGTTGTAAATCCTGAACTCATCCAGGGAACCGTCGAAATAGGCATCAGCGTCGTATTGTGATCGACCCAACCAGTTCTGAGTGGTTTCACCCATATCGGATGGAAGTGAATTTGTGGGGCCTTGCGCCACAACAGCACCGTCCAGATACAGGGTCATTTCCATGGTAGTACTGTCAATCACACCCGCCACATGGTGCCAGCCGGTGGGCAATGGCATGGGAGCAGCCATACCCATCAAGCCAGGCCTAGAAGGGACGATCTGGACTGTCGTTGCCGTAGCTCTCAAAATCATCCACCGCCAGTGATGCCACAGTTGAGAACCTCCACACAGGACCGGCCCAGACAGAGTCAGCCTCTGCCTCGTTGACTTCGTCCACACGCCAGTAATAGGTTTTACCCATTTCGACCTCAAAAGCGATGAGGTTAATGCTGTTGGTATTGGATGTGACAGAGGGTGCCAGACCATCAGCCACCTCATTGGGATCGGTACCGAGATAAATCGTACTTTGAATATTCAATCAACACACCCTTTACTCCATAGCCAATAAAGCCTTCGGCTGAACTGTTCGAGTTCCATACCTTCATGGTATCCAGCTTCTTGACCGCATCAAATTCATATTGAATCCAGGGGGTCATATCCCCCATGGCCATATTAAGCTCTTCTACGCTTTTTTCTTTGTAACGGTTTTTTTTCCATTTCCTGCGTTACTTTTCTTTTTTGCCTTCTTCTTCACTTTCTCTTTCGGAGTCTCATTTATGGCATTAACTTTTAATTCCTCATGACGACTCTCACCTTCAAACTGTCCCTCTTTCTCTATTACAAATTCTTCAGTTGTTACATTTCCAACAATGATTCCTTTAGGCATTATCTCAACCACTTTAGCAAAGATATCACCCTCAATCTTACCATAAACTACGAGTTTTTCGGCTTTAACCTGTGCTTTTACAGCACCGCTTATTCCAATGATTATTAAACCCGTACTTACAATATCCCCTTCAAAGGTTCCATCCAAATGGAGATCACAAGAGGTTTCTATACGACCGTTTATCTTGGTGTCTTTTGCTAAAACTGTAGTTTCAGCATCATTACCAGGCATAGTAATTTCCTGGGAGTTTTTGAAAAGAGACATATTCCTTCCTCCTATGAATGAAGCCATTTGTTAAATCAGTCAGCCAGTTGATCTGGTCATAACTAATCATAAAGATATCATTAACACTTCGCAAGATTAATCAATAGGAAACATATTTTCACCCTGACCAAGCTCCCTAAACACCATTCATGTATCAATTCTATGGAAATATAAGGATGGGTTATTACACCCACTCATCATCATTGCGCACCGGCGCAAAACCCCGTCGCAACGTGTTTTCCGTCACTGCCCGAGGATCCATAAAGTGTAATAGGTAATCGGGCCCACCTGCCTTGGTGCCCACGCCTGACATGTTGAAGCCACCAAACGGTTGCCTCTCCACCAAAGCCCCGGTGCTGCCTCGATTAAGATAAAGGTTACCCACGCGGAACGCCTTGCGTGCTCTGTTCAGATGTTCAGGGCTGCGACTGTACAGTGCCCCGGTCAGGGCAAAGCGTGTCGCATTGGCCCAGTCCAAGGCCTGGTCAAAACTGCTGACCTTCATGACCGCCAACACGGGTCCAAATACTTCTTCCTGGGCCAGGCGATGTTCAGGCGTGATGCCTTCCACAATCGTCATGGGCACATAATAGCCCTCATCAGGTACGTCACTGGAATAGAGCGACTTACCTTCCTCTTTGGCCAGTTTGACATACTCCAGAATTGTCTTTTGGGCTGAACTGTCGATCACCGCACCCATTTGATAGGCCGGATCTTCAGACGGCCCCACTTTCCATGAGCAGGCCGCATCCACCAGCCGTTCTACAAAACGATCATACACCGTGTCCATGACAATCACTCTGGAACAGGCCGAGCATTTCTGTCCCTGGAAGGTAAAGGCTGAATCCAGAACACTGGGCACGGCCTCGTCCAGGTCCGCATCATCATCAATGATAATGGCGTTCTTTCCACCCATCTCACAGATGATCTTTTTCACATTGATCTGGTCCGGACCTGTTTTGCCGGCTCGTTCAATAATACGCAGGCCAATCTCCATGGACCCGGTAAAGGCGATCAGACTGGTGGCCGGGTGGTCCACCAGGAAATCACCCATCACGGAACCACGACCCGGTGTAAAATTGAATACGCCTTCTGGCAGCCCCACTTCACGGAACGCCTCCAAGAGAATATGTCCCATGACCGGGGCCAGATTGGACGGCTTAAAGACCACACAGTTGCCAGTGACAAGCGCAGCGGAGCACATACCACAGGCAATGGCCAGGGGGAAATTCCACGGAGAGATCACCGCAGCCACACCCTTGGGCTGATAAAAGTACTCATTCACCTCTCCGGGCGCGTGTCCCAGATACTGAGGTTCGCTCAAACTGATCATCTGACGTGCGTAATACTCCAGAAAATCAATGGCCTCAGTCACGTCATTGTAGGCCTGTCGCCACTGCTTGCCTTCTTCAAGTATCTGCCACGCAGAGATCTCATAGAGTCGACGTCTCAAAACATCCGCAGCCCTGATGAGATAATTGGCACGATCGCGTGCTGGCACGTCCCGCCAGGTCTGGAAGGCCGTCTGGGCTGCGTCTACTGCGTCGCCCACTTCCTTGACCCCTGCCTGACAAACCTTGCCCACCACCTGAGACGGCTTTGCCGGATTGACTGAATCGATAATATCGTCGGTGGTCACTTCCCGGCCGCCGATGAATAGCGTATAGGTCTTGCCAAGTTGTTTTTTGACCTCGCTCAGGGCCAGAACAAAACCTTTCCGTACGAACGTTTCTGAACAATCGGCAAACGCATCATTGCGGAAGGAGGCCAATTCGCCCGGGGCCGGGCTTTTCTCTGGCCGGGCCTGTGCTGCTTCGGCCTCAAGCCTTTTTACGGTCGTCTGGGGATTCTCCAGCAGTTTCTCCATTTCGGCCCCTTCCACAAACGTCTGCCTGAGGAAGGATTCATTGGCGGTATTTTCCAGCAGGCGACGAATCAAATAAGCCATGCCAGGCAACAATTGTCCCTGGGGACAATAGAGGCGAACCTGCCCGGTCATCTTTAACAGGGCATTGCGGAAGGGCTCAGCCATACCGTACAGGGCCTGAAATTCAATTCGGTCCTGGGGCACGCCCAACATCTTGGCCAGTTCGATGACCGTGCACACGGAACGAACATTGTGGGAGGCCACGGCAAAGTGACAGAACTCATGATTCCGCAGTATTTTCTCGGAAAATCGCTCGAAGGCCACATCACTCTCAGCCTTCTTCGTATAGACAGGTACGTCCCACCCACTTTGGCGAGCATTAACCACTTCATAATCCCAGTAGGCCCCTTTGACCAGACGAATGGAGATAGGCAGGGAGTTCTCACGAGACCAGCTTAGTAAATTATCGAGATCCACATCGCTGTCATTGAGATAACACTGCATGGCCAGGCCAAGATGGGGATACTCCCGAAACTCAGCATCGCTCCGTAATCGCTTGTACAGTTCAATGATCACGTGACGCAGCTTACGCATCTCCGTGTCAATGCACAGAAAACCGCCGATTTCCTTGACCTTACGATACACCGGCTTGATCCGCTCAAGCATCTGTGTGACTGTCCCTTCGAAATCGGCCGGGTCAGAGTGGGAATAGAGGGCCGACGGCTTGATCGACACATTGATCTTGGGCGCGACCGACCAGTCCATGTCATTTGTCTGGCCCTTGCCCAGTGGCTTCCAATATTTCTGCGCTTCACCCACACCAGTCAAGAGCTTCATATAACCGTCCACATAGGCAGTGGCTTCAGTTTCACTGACCGTGGCCTCCCCCAGAATATCCAGCGTAAAGGCAAAACCGTTCTTTTCCCGCAGCTTGTTCAGGTTCTTCACGGTTTCTTCGACAGTACCGCCGATGATAAATTGGAGGGCCATCATCTCCAGATTTTTGCGAATGGTCTTGCCCAGCACCTTGGTGCCCAGCTTGCCTGCCAGCCCGGTTGTCTTGGCACCCAGACGCAACACGGCTGGGACCGCTTCATCCTTGGAAAAGTACTCCTGGATGTGGTGAGCCAGCATTTCTTCAGTTGTCAAATAGGGTAACACGTCGATGAAGCGAAACAATTGGATCTTGAAGTCATCATGCTTCATGCTCCAGTCCATAACTTTGCCGGTCCACCAGTTCTTATTAAAAATGGAAGGATTTTCACTGCCAATGGTTTTAAAGAATTCTTTGCCACGTGCCAAAATATTGGCTTCTAATTGTGCTTGATTCATAGTACCTCTTGGTTCGCTAAAACTGGTGATGCGTGCCTTTTTACTATGCTTCTCAGACCTAGTAGAACTTATTGACATAATCTCTCGTGAAACTACGGCACGAATTATTCCCGTGAGAGGCGTCGATAGTGGGCAGGTGAAACCCCCACGGTCTGCTTGAACTGACGTGAGAAGGAACTTTGATCCGAATAACCGCAATCCAGAGCGATCTGGACAATGGGATCGTCTGTTTCGTTGAGCCGCTGGACTGCCGCGTCCATGCGAACCTTCTGAATAAACTGTCCAGGCGTAATCTCGAAGATCTTCACAATGCGCTGCTCAAATCGGTAGGGAGACAACTTGGCCATGGCAGCCAGGTCAGCAATGGTGAACGACTCGTCAAAGCAGGTTTGCATATACTGAATGGTCCTGGCTATGGGCGTATAATCCTCGCTCTTTTCGATCGGGGCATGCAGGTCCTTGGAGATACCGACCAATCCAACGACCTGATGGTCTCTCCCTTTCAAAGGGACTTTATTGGTGAGACACCAGCCACGCCCTCCGGAGGGATAGAGCTGCAATTCAAGGTGATTCAGTTTTGGCTTACCCGACCGCAGGAGTTCATCATCCTGAGCCCGGTAGCTCTCACCAAGTGGGTGGGGGTAGATTTGATCGGCTGTACAGCCAATAAGACCCCGTTTCTCCCGGTATCCACAACGTTCAGCCAGTGACTGATTCACCACCACATACCGACCACCACAGTCCTTGATGAAGTACACCATGTCCGTGATATGGTCGAACAAGGCTTCACCTGTAAAGGGCTCATTCATTTGAGAAAACAGCTTTTTTTGCAGCTCGTGTTTCATTAATCAGCCAATAATAATGTTGGCACTGACGTACTGACAAAACCGAGAAGATCTCAGCCCCCCACTGACATGATACAAAAAGAGCAGATCATGAGCAAATCAAGAAAGATCGCAAATCAAATCATGGACACGGCCACGTCAGTGCGAGGCAAGATTCCATCAATCAATGACTGGACATGGGTGTCAGGGCTAAGCAACAAGCCTTTGCAGTCCATAATCTCAACTACGTAATGAACAATTACCGGCCTGAGACGCTTCGAAATGCCAAGCGTTTTTTGCCATAAGCAGGTCCGGCAAAGCGTCAGTTGTAAAGAAACGAATCCTTGCACACAATAACGGTGCACAAGGATTCGCAAGCATCCACGGAGAGGCCAAATCACCTTACCGTGTTTCTTTTAGAACTGATGAGTCAGGCTACTTGGCCGGTGAACAGACAAATTCCATGCCTGGCTTACTGAATTCTACATGGTTGTGGTAGGTGGCGTATTCAGTCACAACAGCACCTTTGGAACCAGCACGTTGACCATGCCAGGACTCTGGATCTTCCAGTGTATAAACCAGTCCGGACTGAGCCGTGCGTTTGGCCACATATTTGGACTTGAACCAGTCCTCACCATACCCCCAGGGACGCTTCGACTTGGGCATGTCGCTGATGAGTGTCTCGGTGCCCTCACCTGGGTATTCAGCAAAGAACTCGACAGACCCGAAGCGTACCTGCCAAGATTCCATCTTCGGCCCGTATCCTTCCGGCCCACCAAGATGTCGGTGTTCAGGGAGGAATTGCCCAGGCAACAGATAAATCTCGTGTCCCAGATAGCCAAATTTTTGATCCTTATAGGGACCATCGTAGGCCTTGGTACCATTCTGACCGTAGGTGCCTGAATCATTGATCCAGAAGATCCCTGCCATACCCACCTTGCTGATATCCCGCTGGAGAAAATCACAGACCCAAAACGCATCGGTCTTCAGAACATCGGGCATGGGGCATTTCAGGTCTTTGATCATCTCAAAGTACGCAGCCTTGACAACCTTCTGATCCAAAGAACCATCCGCTGCGTAGAATTTGCTTTTTTTGCCACTTCTAGGGACTGCATGACCCACGGACACGCCTTCTGAAGCGGCCACGACAGCGGCCGCACCCAGTGCGCCCTTGATTAAATCACGACGAGTTGTTTCTTGCTTGATGTCTTTCATTAAAATCTCCGAGTACTATAAAATGTTATGTTTGAGGCTTTGCCACATACATCGTTCTTCTTAATTCAACTTTACAAGGGTGATCGTCAGGCAATGACCTAATTCACGACTCTTTCTCAAGTACCTGTATAAAGCATTCTTAATGCTCTTATTTTTGACAAGGTTTCCTGATTAATCAATATAATTCCGGTTTCCTGCGAGAAATAAATGGTCAGAAAAGGCAAAACACCTCGCAATTGCGGAGATAAAGCCAGA
>CAZBTJ010000068.1:0-8307 GCA_964494325.1 uncultured Pirellulales bacterium | reverse complement strand
TTGATCTTGCACAGTTTTTGAAACTTCTTCACTTTGACAGGGCAAAGGCGACTGATATGGTGGGAATGGATAAAAACTGATTCATTTGCTCATTTTCCAAGAGAATAGCGTAAAATTAGGTGTGATTACCCTGTAACACCTTCAACACTCTCTTGACACAGCCCGCTGAGACTGATAAATTAATCCATAACTCGTTGTATTTTAATGCATTTTATTGACGCTTATTATGCTAACTAAAGAAAGAGACAAACATGCCACTATTTAACTCAGCAGAATCATCTCGTCGGGATTTCCTGAAGACAGCTGCGGCCACAGCCTCGGCCTTCACCGCCTTTCCCTACATTGCCAAGGCGGCCAAAGTATCCCCCAATGAACGCATCAATCTGGCCTGTTGCGGCATTGGGAACCAGGGCGGTTCTATACTCAATAGCCTGATGAGAACCGGGATGTTCAACCTGGTGGCCGTTTGCGACACCCAGATGGGTGCCAAGCACACGCAAGGCGTTCTCAAAAAATATCCGGATGTCCCCCGTTTCCAGGACTTCCGAAAGATGTTGGACAAGATGGACAATCAAATTGATGCCATCACAGCCGGTGTGCCAGACCATTCGCATTTCCCCATCTGTATGCAGGCCATGGCACTTGGCAAGGGTGTGTATGTGGAGAAACCGCTGGCCCACACGCTCCAAGAATGTAACCTTTTGATCCAGGCCGAAAAGAAATACAAAGTGGCCTGCCAAATGGGTAACCAGGGCCACTCTGGTGGCAACTACTACCAGTTCAAAGCCATGGTCAAGGCCGGTATTATGGACAATGTCACGCGCATGGATGCCCATATGACCAAGGGACGTCGCTGGCACAAATGGAATGCCAAGGTCCCAGGCAACTTCAACGGTAAACCGACGCTGAAGGACATGCATTGGGCTGCATGGTTGGCCAAGGCCGAAACCATGCCCAAGGAGATGGACTGGAACACATGGCTAAGTCAGGCACCCTACCACGCCTATCACACTGATTACATCAATGGCGACTGGCGTTGCTGGTTTGACTTTGGCAACGGTGCACTGGGCGACTGGGGTGCTCATATTATTGACTCCGTGCATGAGTTCCTTGAACTCGGTATGCCGGAGTCAGTCACTGTCGAGAAGATGGAGGGCCACAACGACTTCGTGTTCCCCATGGGATCAACCCTGAAGTTCCACTTCCCCAAACGCAGCCGGAAAATGCCTGCCATGGATATTGTCTGGAGCGACGGTATTGGCAACCTACCCGAGTTGCCAGAAGGATACCACAACACAAAATCCAACGGTGGTGATGCACCTCCCTCAGGCGGCAGCGGCAGTGAAGTCAAGGTGCAGCTGCCTCCGGGCAAGATCATCCACCGCGCTGACGGCGCTTCCTTCAAAGGCACATCACACAGCAGCACACTCTCTGTGATCAAAAACAAGTACGCCAGCAAGGTGGGCAAGCTGCCAGACTATGAGAAGAATCAGCCCAACCACTATATGGACTTTGCTTTGGGTGTGAAGGGCGAAAAGAAATGTAACTCTCGTTTTGCCGTGTCCGGCGAGCTCAGCAAGGTGCTCTGCCTCGGCTGTATTGCACAACGTTTGACCACATCATTCGACTTTGACCGCAAAACCGAGACCATTACCAACAACAGATTTGCCAACGAACTGTTGGTCGGACCACCACCCCGCAAGGGCTGGGAGCAGTACTACAAGCTATAAGGACCTTTGCCACAGATATAAAAAAGCGTGTGCCTCACAGCACACGCTTTTTTTGTAGACACCTCTAATTGGCAAAAAGGCATAATGGATTAAAGGGCCTTCATTTTCGAATGAAGGCCCTTTTCAATCGTGCGCAGAGTAGGACTAATGACAGACAAAATGGTCCCCCACTACTCCGTTTGCTTCAGGACAACATTGGCTTCCTGAAGCAAACGCTTTTTGGCCCAGTCAGCCGCTTGATCTCTTTGTTCGGTCTGCCAGCGTCGGTGCATTATGTCTTCAAGCGAACCACGTTTGGCAAAGGGTGCGTCCTTCCATTCCCATGCATCCGTTCTGAAGGGTGCGGCAGGTAGCCCGCTGCTTCCGGCCCCAACCAGCATACCAAAGGGATGGGTCGACCAGGCGTAGCGAACGGCCACAGGATCAGGCACAAATTTACTCGACAGTCTCACCGTATCACTTCGATCCAGCCTCGCCTCAGCCGGATAGAAGTGCCGGTCCTCCCCTGCCACGGTGAATCCTTGAATGTTTGCTCGACCTCCGTGGAGGGGATGAATGTCCACATCAAATTGAACCGCCACTTCGTGGCCCTCTGTCTTCATAGACTTGTACAGGGGTGTCCGATAGGTCACTTGTCGGTTGTATTGTGTGGCCAGTGCCCATCGAGCCAGACGTTCCCCCAGTGGTGTCTTGAAAGGTGAGTGCATCTGAATGTGTCCCAGGTCATAAGCCACGACAAAACCCGTTTCCGGATACGCAAGGTGCGCGTTGAGTTGGGCCTCTCGGATATGGGGCGCTGCTGAGACCATGTCAAGCTCGATGTTTTCGATCTCCGGCGGGAATCCCCAACTGACCATCTGGCAAATACCAAAGGGCAGCTTTTTATCGTGGAACACGCGTCGCCACTCGGGGATCAACGAAGCGTAAGTCTTTGCGTAGAGCGTCGGCCTGGCCCCGCCCACGGCATTGTTGATGCCCTGGTAAAAGAGTGCCCCCTTTACCGCATAACTGGCAATGGGTGCAATCACGCCATTGTAGGATGCACCAGGATTGTTGCGATCCACAGCAGGACTGGGTTTGGGCTCGGTGGGTTTGACAGGCAAATCTCGGCCCTCCTTCTTGAACCGTTCCACACGAGCTTTCCATTTTGCAATTTCTTCTTCCATGGATTTTTCGGCATTGTAGGCATTGATCTTATCATCCCAGAATGAAATGAGCCCGTTCGCATCGGTGACACGGGTGGTTCCGGTTTGCCAGGACAGGATGAACTCGTTTCCCCCTTGAACCATCTTATCCCTGTTGGTATAGTCATTTTCCGTAAAAAAATCAACACGTAGCCACAGAGACTGACAAGGAGAGAACAGAAATGCATTGCCATTTAGAGTATCGTGATTCCATGAAATTGACTGGCTGGATTATTTTGACGGCCATCCTGTGCCTGTGCCTCTCTTCAGTGACTCTCGGAAAACAACCCAACATCATTTTTATCATGGCCGATGATTTGGGCTACGGAGATTTGGGGTGCTACGGTCAGACTGTAATCCAGACGCCCCATATCGATGCCCTGGCCAGTGAAGGCATGCGTTTTACACAATGTTATGCCGGGTCAACCGTGTGTGCGCCGTCCCGCAGTGTACTCATGACGGGCAAACACACGGGCCATACCACGGTGCGTGGTAATTTTGGCAAGGGAGGTGTTGTGGGCCTGGGCGGTGGCAAGGGACGCGTCCCTCTCAAGGCTGAAGATGTCACCATTGCCGAATGTCTCAAGCAAGCCGGTTATGCCACGGGCATGACGGGCAAATGGGGCCTGGGTGAACCTGAAACCTCCGGCCAACCGAATCGCCAAGGATTTGACCAGTGGTTTGGTTACCTCAATCAACGACGCGCCCATACCTACTACCCCACCTTTATCTGGCGCAATCAGGACAGGCTGATACTGAACGGCAATCAAGACGGCAAGCAGCAACAGTATACCCACGACATGTTTACCAAGTTTGCGTTGGACTTCATCCGGAACCATCAAACAGGACCATTTTTTTTGTATGTGCCCTATTGTATTCCACACAGCAAATACGAAATCCCAAGCACAGATCCCTACACAAATCAGCCGTGGAAGAAGAATGAGAAGATCCACGCGGCCATGGTCACGCGAATGGATAAGGATGTGGGTCAGATTCTGACCCTGCTCAAGACACTGAATCTGAAAGACAACACGATTGTCTTCTTCTGCTCAGATAACGGAGCAGCAGAACGCTGGGATGGCCGTTTTGACAGCAGCGGCCCCTTGCGGGGGCGCAAGCGTGATCTATACGAAGGCGGCATTCGCACGCCCATGATTGTCAGCTGGCCCAGCAAGATTAAGCAAGGCTCAGTCAGTGATCTGCCATGGTATTTCCCGGACGTCTTGCCCACCCTGGCCGAGATTGCCGGGTCCAGAGCACCCGTATCTATTGACGGTACAAGTGTGTTGCCAACACTGTTGGGCCGGCCACAGAACCTATCTGAACGGTATCTGTATTGGGAGTTTTTTGAACGGGGATTTCAACAGGCCATGCGTTGGCATGACTGGAAGGTGGTACGTCAATCGCCGGGCCAGGCACTCGAACTCTATGATCTGCACAACGATCCTTGTGAAACCAAAAACATCGCGGTAGATCACCCAAAAATTATCGCCATAATGGAAGCCTATTTGAAAAACGCTCGCACAAAATCAGAGGATTGGCCAATAGATTTGTGATTTTCTGAAACATCTTATGGATGCCATGTTTTAGTACACGTCAGCTTGATGGGGTGTTTTTTCCAGGGCTTTGTTGCCTATACTCTTCTATGGGACCAGGGCGAACCACAACGGGCGCATTCTGAATTTTCGGGCGTATCGACAACCAGTTTACACCCTGAAACACGGGGTTTGGTATCTCACGCACTTCCTTGTCCCCCAGGAACGGACACATCGTGTCGACCCATGCAAACCAGGTGATGAGTGAGGACTATGCCCTAATCGTATATTAAGGTCTGGGTGCGACTTACAGCGTACCGGCCTGATATTTTCGGAACCAGGCAACGCACTGGCCAACCTCTGTTTCCAGTGTCGGTGACATATGCTCATACTCCAAAGTCACATACCCTTTAAAACCCTGGTTCTTGAGTTCGTCCAACACCGCTTCCAGGTTGCCTGCCCCCGTGCCATAGGGCACATCGCGGCTCTTTCCGTCAGTCACGATCTTTTCCACATCCACCAGATGCAATGTCACAAACTTGCCCTTGAGAAGCTTGACGCCATCCAGGGGCACCACGCCACGACGCATCCAGTGTCCGATGTCACTGCCAGCACCCACGCGAGGACCACGACCTTCAAGCTGTTTTAAAATACCTGCGGGCTCACCAAAGTCCTGAGTATGATTATGAATCGCAATGGTCAAATCATGTGTCTCAGCCATCTTTTCAGCCAGGTCAAACTTTTTACGATCTTTTGAGATTTCAATCTGAATTGTTTTGATACCTATGGCATGGGCAAACTTGGCCAGTTGATTCCACTGGGCTTCATTGGCGGCGTTTGTCACACCATAACTGACCACCTTGACACCGGAGTTGTCGATATAGGTTTTAAGCGCCTTAACGGTTTCGGGTTTAATCGTCTTGTATTCCGTGGTGCCTTGAAGGTCACCACCCAGTTTCTGGCCGCCGTACATTTCAATGTATTTGATGCCAAGACGCTTCGCCGTCTCAACCGTTTTCACAAAAGAACGATCACGAAATGTGTATGCCTGCACGGCCAGCTTAATATCTTGAGCCAGCACTGACGAAACTGACACCATAGCCACTGCTATTACAATCATCTGTCTCATAATAATTCAACCTTTCATTAAAAAGCATTCAAACATGGGATGAAACTTTATTATGCACGCAAGAATGTGCGAATGCTACTCTTTTTTTATCTGACAAAGATTCGGCCTAACTGAGTCTCTTTATCACGGTATCGGCCAGTGCATCACAGGCCTGATTGATGTCTGCATCGGGACGAAAACGGGATTCCACGGGGTCAGCGATGAGCTCATGTTGGTTTTCACGGTACCATCTCATGAGATACTCCACACCACCGCCACCCCAGCCATACGAGCCAAACGCGCCCCAGAGGCGTCCGGGACCGGGATGCAGACCCTGGAGGTAGATCAGCAACTGACCCACGGATGGGAAGATGGTGTCGTTGATCGTGGGTGTGCCAATGAGTATGACCTTGGAGAACATGATCTCCGTGACAATGCGACTCATGGGCGTATTGCGGATATGCATCTTGCGAACCTTCACGTCACTGGCCGAGATCTGGTGATAGAGACGATCGGCCATGATAATGGACTTGGCACCAATGGCCACGAGCTTGCCGTCCATCATTTTCATGGACACCAGCCCAGCGTAACGATTGTCCTCAATCACAAGATCCAGGACATAGCATTCCCCTAAAAACTTTGGACCATTGCTGCGATTATTTTGATAGTATAACCATACTTAAAGAAACATGCCGCGTCCAGAGGGTTCTGCGTGGATTTGGCCGTAACTGGGAGCCGGGAGGACTTTTTCAATGGAGCAGACAGATTCTTTATTCGAACTATGATGTTTGGTTTAAGATGGATAAGGCCGAAAAACTTGCGATGACATAAGTTTCCAGTTTCTCCTGCAAACCCCTTGCCAACCGCCGATCCGAAGACTACCATAACGTTATTAACCCTCTTTTCAGGGAGTTTATTCATGCCATACCGTACAGAGAAAGACACTATGGGCAAAATGAAGGTGCCGCTGGAAGCCTATTACGGCGCCCAAACCGCGCGTTCACTGCAAAATTTTGCCATTGGCATTGAGACCATGCCCATTGAAGTCATCACGGCATTTGGCATCGTAAAGAAGGCCGCTGCCCAGGTGAACAGTGAATTGGGTCTGTTATCCGAAGATAAAT
Source organism: uncultured Pirellulales bacterium (assembly GCA_964494325.1). Taxonomy (GTDB): domain Bacteria; phylum Planctomycetota; class Phycisphaerae; order Sedimentisphaerales; family Anaerobacaceae; genus JAIPFM01. The sequence goes on along the minus strand of CAZBTJ010000068.1, from coordinate 1,626 downwards.
GCCGCTTGATCACTCAAGCAGCAGATGAGGTGATTGCCGGTAAACTCAATGAGCAGTTTCCTTTGAGTGTCTGGCAGACTGGCAGCGGCACACAATCCAATATGAATGTCAATGAGGTCATCGCCAACCGTGCCATTGAACTGGCCGGCGGAATCTTGGGCAGCAAGGACCCAATCCACCCCAATGATGACGTCAACAAGTCCCAATCCTCCAATGACACCTTTCCCACGGCCATGCACATTGCGGCAACGTTGGCTATCACCAAAAAATTACTGCCCGCAGTAGAGGCCCTGTTGAACAGCCTTCAAGAGAAAGCCCTTCACTTTGGCGACATTGTCAAGATCGGGCGTACCCACCTGATGGATGCTGTTCCCCTGACCCTGGGACAGGAGTTTTCAGGGTATGCTGAACAAGTGAAACGCGGTCATGACCGCATAAACGCCTGTCTTCCACGCCTCTATGAGCTGGCCCTGGGCGGTACTGCCGTGGGAACGGGGCTTAACACCCATCCCCAGTTCGCTGTGCAGGTGGCCCAAACAATCAGTCATCTGACGGGCCTGCCTTTTGTGACTGCACCGAACAAATTTGAGGCCCTGGCCGCGCACGATACGATTGTTGAAACCAGCGGCGTACTCAAGACCCTGGGCACTTCCCTGTTCAAGATTGCCAATGACATCCGCTGGCTGGCCTCAGGGCCCCGTTGCGGACTGGGGGAACTGAATATCCCGGCGAACGAGCCCGGCAGCTCCATTATGCCCGGCAAGGTGAATCCCACCCAGTGCGAGGCCTTGACCATGATTTGCGTACAAGTCCTCGGCAACGATGCCACTATTGGCTTTGCCGGGGCCTCGGGAAATTTCGAGTTAAATGTCTACAAACCGGTGATGATCTACAATCTCCTACAATCCATCCGGCTCCTCACCGACGGCTGCCATAGCTTTGATAAGAACTGCGTATCCGGCATCACCCCCAATCTCCCCCAGATTGAGGGCCACCTCACTGACTCCCTGATGCTCGTCACGGCCCTGAATCCCCACATCGGCTATGACAAGGCGGCCGCCATCGCCAAGCATGCACACACAGAAGGATTGACCTTAAAAGAGGCGGCTCAAGCCTTGAAAATACTCACAGCAGAGGCATTTGACGGTCTCGTCATTCCAGAGGCAATGACTGGCCCGAAGCCATAAGTAGCAAAGATTTAAACGGGAATCAAACGCTCATTTAAGGAAAAAAGGAAGGGAAAAAGGGGTCAAGTCTTTTATCTAGTTGTGCGTAGCTTTTTCCAGAGTTGCTTATGGGTGCGGAGATCTTTGGTCTCAAGAGCGATCATACGGCTAATGTTGCTGGGATGACCCATATGCAGATGCTCACTTAGCCATTGATTACTCACGCCACACTGAGACTTGATCCAACTGGCCAGAACAACCTTCCAGGGTGCACCTTTGAGATCACTCACGAGATCCGCGCCGATTAATCCCTCGGAGATATCCTTTAGGATCGCTTTCTTGCCCGCACGCGTACCTACATGCCAGCCACGGCAGAGATGTCGATGAAGTTCTTTCTGTTTGGCGGGGTCAAGGGCCGGCGCACATTAAACTCCTTTCCCAGTAATCACTTGTATCAGGA
>CAZBTJ010000067.1:13562-27696 GCA_964494325.1 uncultured Pirellulales bacterium | reverse complement strand
CTTCAATGGCCAAGTCGCGGTATCCCTTCATGGGATCATAGAACCTTTGACTCAACTCGACAGTATTGACCATCACCCCGCTTCGATTGCGCGGCAGGCGTTTTACCACCTTACCATCCGGCCGAATAAAAGCAGACCCATAGGGACTGTAATAGCCACTGGCATTGGCCATGCTTGACCAAAAACCATTCGACGCTGCCCGACATTGCATGCTCTGGACCATGATGTCACTGTGCACACTCGGACCCTTTTGTCTGGCATTGTAAAATGATTGAAATACACACTGAACGCCCTGATCATACAATGCCCTGTACAACTCTGGGAATCTCACATCAAAACATATCAACAAGGCGCATTTCACTTGATTGATCTTGAATGTCACCCAATGATCGCCGGGTGAATAACGACGCAATTCAGCTTTCAAGCAAAATCGTTTGTCATACCGATCTACAACTTCGCCCTCGGGGTTGATTAGATATAAACTGTTGTGCGGCTTGTTGACAGACGCCAGACAATGCGAACTTCCAAGCACGACCCAGACACCCAGTTGGGCAGCCAGCGTCATAATGGCCTCTGTCTCTTGCTTTAAAACATCCCAGTCATACGCCACAAAATTGGGAAAATCAATCCCTGCATACCCACTCAAGGCGGTCTCTGGAAAGTGAACGATCTCAGCCCCTGCTTGGGCAGCCTCACGCATAAGACGTTGAATCGCCCTGCCATTGCGACCCATGGATCCGCTCACAGCAAACTGGCATGTGCCAACAGATAATGTCTGGACCAGGGGACTCATGTCTACAACAATCCCAGAGATTCATCCAGCCCAAACATAATGTTCAGGTTCTGAATGGCTTGACCAGACGCTCCCTTAACGAGATTGTCAATCGCCGAGAAAATCACGACCCGATTCTTGACCACTGTGGGGAAGATGTGGCAGTAATTGGTGCGTGCCACATTCTTGAGATGGGGACTGCCATTGCAAATCTGAACGAATCGTTCATTGGCGTAATAGTCTTTGTACAACGCCATCAGGTCCTTGGCGGAGATATCTTCTTTGGGTTCCATGTACATGGTAGAGAAAATGCCACGGTCAAACGGCCCGGCGTACGGCTGAAAAATCACATTCACATCCCCACCAGCCACGTTAGACACAACCTGCTCAATCTCAGGCATGTGGCGATGCACGCCCATAGCATACGCAAAGAGGTTTTCATTCATATTGGGAAAATGGAACAGCACATTGGGATTCTTGCCGCCACCGGACACACCCGTGATGGAATTGACAATCACGGTCTCCGTCTTGACCAGGCCCTTGGCCAGCACAGGGGCACAGGCCAGTGCAACTGTCGTGGGGAAGCACCCCGGATTCGCCACCAGATTGGCTTGCTTGATCTGATCACGGTACAGCTCGGGTAAACCATACACAGCCGCCTTGAGATTTTCTTGATCCGTGTGCTCCTGATAGTACTTTTCGTAGACTGCCACATCCTTGATGCGATAGTCCGCACTGAAATCAACCACCTTGCAGCCAGCGGCCAATAGCTTGGGCACAAATCCCATGGAAACCTTGTGTGGCAAGCAGCACAGCACAACGTCTGCTTTGCTGGCCAGCACATCCAGATCCAGAGGCACTACATCCAGATCCAAACGTCCCTTGAACTGTCCAAACAACTCACTGAGATGCCCGCACTCTTCCGGCAACGCGGTCAGGTAAGTAACCTCGGCTTCAGGATGACGTAGAATAATCTCAATAGAATCAGCCCCTGTATAACCACTGGCACCAATAATTGCGACACGAACCATAGTAACTCCTTTAAGCGATGCCCATAAAAAAAGCCGCCGAATTTGACCTCGGCGGCTGAAAATATATCCCAAATAATAAGCGTATTGCTGAATTAGCGTTTTGAGAACTGGAATCTCTTTCGAGCCCCTCTTTGGCCAGGTTTCTTTCTTTCAACCATACGCGGGTCGCGAGTCAGATGACCGCTATCCCGTAGCGCCTGAAGATAGTTCTCATCATAGTTTTTCAGGGCTCTGGCAATGCCGAGCAAAGAGGCGCCAGACTGGCCTGTGGTTCCGCCACCATTGACATTAATGAACACGTCAAAACTGTTCAATGCGTCTACAACTTTCAATGGAGCCAATACACTATTTTGATCCTGTACCCGACGGAAATAGTCTGTCAATTCTTTCTTATTGACAATAAGCTTGCCTGAACCAGGTTTGATCCTGACCCGAGCCACAGAACTTTTTCGTCTTCCAGTACCCCACCAGAAACCACCCTTGTCTGCCACTTTCTTCTTAGGGACTTCAGGCACTACCTCAGGGATTATCGGTTGAATTGTTTCAATATTCAGATTTTCGCCTTGTACTTCCGTCATGGTCACTATTCCTAATTAGCCGTAGCAAACAGGTCGATCTTTACGGGTTGCTGAGCTTGATGCTCGTGACTCGGCCCGCGATACACCTTGAGTTTCTTTAACATCTGTCGTCCAAGACGATTTTTGGGGAGCATACGACGCACAGCCATCTCAATCACCTTCTCAGGTTTTCGCTCCATCATGTCAGCAAAGCTCACATACTTGTGGCCACCTGGATATTGAGTGTAATAGTCATATTCTTTTTGTTCTGCTTTCTTGCCAGTCACCTTGATCTTGTCGGCATTAATCACAATCACAAAATCACCCGTATCAATATGCGGAGTATAAGTGGGCTTGGTTTTCCCCATTAACACAGGGGCTATTTCTGCGGCCATACGGCCGAGAATCGCGTCTTCAGCGTCCACCAGAAGCCACTTCTGCTCAACTTGATTTTTCTTTGCCATATAGCTTTTCATAGCAATACTCTCTTTCATTATGGAAAAAGCGTTTATTTTAGGGATAAACTGGCCGTTGTCAATGAAATTTTCGAATATTTCACAGGGTTGCGTGGGTTTCTGTGCTTGGAGTCTCTTGAAAAACTCCGCCACCGCCTCGAGTAAGCCTGCCAGAAAGACTGTGGCGCAGCGTTAGAGCCGAACCCTGACGGGCATCTGGGCTGAAAACTGCTGCCCCGTGAGAGCGTCTTTAAACAGAATACGCACTGTGAGGGACAGGTCAGAGTCAGTCCATTCGGTTCGCAAGGGAAAAAGCAGGCGATAGTTCAGGGCCATCAATGACGAGAACCATTCCTTTCTCAATTGCTCTGAAGCGACATGCCATTCTTTGAGAAGTGCGTCTGGATTCTGGCCAGACAGATCCCAGAGTTGAACCATCACATCCCCCGCTGCTTTGACAGCATCCCCGTCCCCATCGACCGGCCGGACGTACACGCACAAGTGATCCAACTTGCCATCCTTGTCCTTGTCGTACAACCCCGTAAACCGCGTTAATTGCACGTCAGTCACTTGATACAATGCGGTCACACCGATCCCGCCCGGCAACTTGGAGAGTGAACGAACCTGTTGGCGCAAACGTTGGTTTTCACGTTGAAGCAAGTCTACAGAGGAAGATAACTTGGCCAGTGCACTGGGTTCATCGCCCGCAACGGCCACTCTTTGATGTTCGCTCTCAGAACACCCCAGCAAGGTGACAAACGTGCCAAGAGCCATAAAACCAATGCCTGCTCGTAAGAACAGGCATTGGTGGTTTATACGTGTATTAGTCGTCCTTGCCTTGAGCGATCTCAGGGGCTTGTTCGAGAATCTTGTCTGCCAGCCCATAGTCTATTGCCTCCTGTGCATTCAACCAGAGATTACGATCACAATCCTTTTCAATCTTATCCAACTCCTGACCCGTGTGGACGTTGAAGATCTCGTAGAGTCGATTTCTCAAACGCATGATCTCCTCAGCCTCAATCTGAAGGTCAGAAGCCGGTCCTTGAAGCACACCAGAAATCAAGGGCTGATGCAAAAGCACACGGTTGTTCTGCAGCAGGAAACGCTTACCTGAAGCCCCGCCAGCCAGCAACACAGATCCCATGCTCGCAGCCTGGCCCACACAATAGGTTGCCACATCACATCGCACAAACTGCATGGTATCATAGATCGCCAGACCCGCAGTGACGGAACCGCCCGGGGAATTGATGTAAAAGTGAATATCGCTCTTACTGTCTTCATTACTGAGAAACAGCATCTGGGCGACAATCAAATTGGCGGCAGTGTCATCTACTGCACCACCCAGAAAAATAATGCGATCTTTGAGTAATCGCGAGTAAATATCATAAGCGCGTTCTGTACGTCCGCTCTGTTCAATGACTATTGGTACTAAATGTTGATTTACACTCATTATTGAATCCTCAACTCGTCAGTAAAGCATCATGCCTACAAAACCATTTTATTAACAAGGCGTTTACTTCTGCTCTTCAACGTCCTCGTGCAGAACCTCGTCAATCAGACCATAGTCTTTGGCTTCGTCCGCAGTCATATAACGGTCTCTTTCAGTTTCTTCACGGATCTTATCTTCGGACTGCCCTGTATGGGTCGCCAGGATCTTGTTGATGACATCCTTGGCTTTGATAATTTCGGCAGCCTGAATCTTGATGTCCGCGGCCTGGCCTGTGACACCGCCCCACGGTTGATGCAGCATGATCTTGGCGTGAGGTAAAGAAAAACGCTTTCCCTTTTCGCCAGCAGCCAGCACCACAGCACCACCAGATTGGGCTCGACCAATACAATAGGTGGCTATGGGAGAACCAATAAATCGCATGGTGTCATAAATCGCCATGGTATCGTCCACACTTCCACCGGGTGAATTGATATACAGATTAATCTCACTGCTTTTGAGGTTATCCAGATACAACAGTTTCATAATGACTTCTGCAGCCCTGGCATAATTGATATCGCCAATCAGAAACACAATTCGATTGTCCAGCATCATATCATCCAGACTCATCTGGCGAAAACGCTGATACTGGCCACCACCGCCACCGTACTGATTGTATACGTCAAGATTGCCAATCACTTTGTTCATTGAATGTTCCATAGTCATTCACGATCCCTCAAATGTCAGTGTCACTATATTTCGATCTAGCCGCAACTTGTCAGTCCGGACTAGTCGGTATCCTTGTCAGACTTCGTTGAGGTTTTCTTCGTCGTTTTCTTGGCCGCAGTTTCCTTCTTTTTGTCCGTTTTCTCGGCTTTTTTGGGGGCTTCCTTGGCATCTACCTCGGTAATAGCCGCAGATTCCAGAAGCTTTTCAATACATTTGTTCTGGCGAATTTCCAGCCTGAACTGCCCCAATGATCCATCACGAGCCATCTGCTCTTTCATCCGTTCAGGACGCTGTCCCCGCTGAATTGCCAGTTGGGCGACCTGACCGTTCACCTCTTCATCGGTGACCTGGATTTCCAGCTTATCACACACCTTATCCACAACAAAGAAGGTCTTCAGTTGATCCTTGGCCTGATCTTCGCTGCTGGCACGCAAATCGGCCATTCCCGATTCCATCTTCTCCCGACTCAAGCCCTGCTGCTGCATGCGTAGAGACTGGCGTTGCAATACAGAAGAGGCCTGGTCGGCCACCACGGCCAAGGGCAGATCAAAGCTAGTATTGGCCAGAAGATAGGCATAAATCTGATCTGCCATATCGCTGCGAGCCTGAGTCTCCAAGCGACTATCCAGCATGTTTTGAATGCTTTCTCGCAGATCTTCTTCGGTTTCAACAGAAAAACGCTCAAGGAACGTGGCGTCAATCTCAGCAGGCTTCAGCCACTTGACTTCTTTGACTTCAATGCTGATATCAGCCTTCTTGCCCCGATAATCTTCATTAAAATAGGTCTTGGGTACTTCCACGCTAATTTGCTTGGACTCGCCAGCCTTCACGCCAGCCAATGCCTCATCCAGTTTTTCCACAGGAATGGAACCAATGTACCCATTCGCACGCACTGAAATATCTGCATTGTCCAACTTTTCAGGTTCATCCACATCCTCCAGCTTGATCGAAACATCTGCCAAAAGACGATCATCCACTTGGCAAGCAGCAGCCTCTTCTCGAGGTGCCCACACGCCCGAATACTTGCGCAGCTGATCCAACTCTTCAGTAACCTGTGCGTCAGTCACCTCCAGTTTGGCCTTGTTTACGGGGACGCCTTCCAAGTCAGGCAGGTCAAATTCAGGCCAGACTTCAACCTCAAATTCAAACTTCATAGGACCTTGAGCCGGTAACTCCATGGCCTCATGATCAACGTCTGGCTCACCAAAGATGTTGAGTTCATTGTCTTTGATCGCAGCATCGCTTGCTTCAGCCAAAAGCTGCAATTTGATCTGTTCAGCGGTCTCCTTGCCAAATCGCTTCTCCAGCAATCTCCGAGGTGCCCTTCCTGGTCTAAAACCTGGCAACACAGCATCTTTTTGGAGCGTTTTATACTGCGTATCAGTGGCAGTCTTGATGGCCTCTTCAGGCACCTCAATCATCACTTTCTTTTTGCAGGGACCCACATCTTCAATAGTAACAAGATTCTGAGGACCATTTGTTTCTTGTTCTTCGCCCATCTTCACACTCCTAAAATCAGTGTTAACACAAAAAAAAAGGCCCTTGGGATCATTATCCCATGGCCAGGTATCTAACTTCGTGCTGACTAAAGCACAGTTCAAACATATCGCAGACCAACGCCAAACTACTCTTTTACCTAGCCGGTATCTCTGTCAATACTATTTTAATTTCATAAGAGCATCATGCTCAATCGCCCCATCCATGGGCCATTAAAAGCGGGTGATGAGATTCGAACCCACGACATTCACGTTGGCAACGTGACGCTCTACCACTGAGCTACACCCGCATCAATTACGAAGCACAGAGTATATAAGCAAAATACTTTTCTGCAAGCGGTTTTTCAAAAAACTCCACGATTCCATGCGAAAAACCGGCAATCAGCCTTGCAATGCTCTATTTGAGCAATTCGACAGACACCTAATTCACTGGCACGGTGGCCTGGCCTACAAAGTTATTTCCTGTTTTAAGCCAACCAGTCACTGTCAAAGTCACTGTTTTCTGCCCGGGAGCCAAGGCATCGAACACTGGCTGCCGATCAAAGAACCCCTTAACCCGAACATTGCCATCGTCACCAAACACAAAGTAGTTTGTATTCAGGCCACCGGCGATATCCCGATGAAGGGCTGTGGATGACCCAGGCGTCATAATCAATGGCATAAGTTCGTCTATGTCATCACCATTGATATGAGCAGGAAACCTCATGATGACCATGATCTCATCAGGATCATTACGCAACGGTGGACCATTGTAATATAAATCCAGGGTGGTCGAAACCTCATTCGGCTCAACAGGTACATTGGGTTCATCCAGCGCTAGCACGCTCAAACTGACTGACGTACTCGATGCAGGCCCCCCATTGGCTATGGCGATCAAATAGTTTGTGAGGATGGTCCCTCCGGGTAGATAATCCTCCACAACAAAGGTCAGCTCGGAATGAATAGCCTGCCCTGGCCCCAAGAAAGGTAGTTCCATGCGGAATTCTTCTGCCAATGAATCGTACGTGCCGTTAACATCATCAACATTATTCAGAAAATAGAGCCCATCCGAAACATAATCAGTCACAACAATGTTCTCTGCAGCATTTGCCTGGTCAAGATTGATCACATCAATAAGGAACGTGAGCACCCCACCTCTTATGATTTGATTTGTGCCAACATTGTAATCGCCAGCGTGTTTTACAGTCGTATCAACAGCCAAGGCATTGTGTTTTACCACAATGTTTGCATGGGCAGCAGGGGGGTTGTCTACTTCGCTGCCACCAAGAAAGACCTGGTTAGAAATCACGCTGCCTGGAGTCAGATTGTCCTTGAGGCGTACGATGACGTCCAAACACACGGTGGAATTGGGTTCAATGGATTGAAAAACCCAAGAATAGGTATGCAAATCTTCCTCATAAAAACTGGCGATGCCGCCCAAATCAGCATTCACGAACTCCACATAGTCTGAGAACTGATCAGTCAATAGAATGTTGGTCACAGCATTGGCATTGGCAAGATTGTTGAGGCAGATTCTGTAGGTGACATAGGCGCCTGGGTCCACATAGATTTTGTCATCCACAACCAAAAAGTTGGGATCCAGCACCACTTCTTTTGTAAGCCCCAGAGCATTGAATCCAACTTGAACATCAACTCGATCTTCAGACAAATTGGTTTCATTGCTATCCACTACAACCGTGGTTGACATAATGGATCCGGCCATTGCGTCATCCGAAACCGTGGTATAAAGACTGAAACATTGCGTAGAATTTTCGCCAATAAACGGGCTGTTATACCAAAACGTTCGAATTTGCGGCGCGTATGACCCCAAAGCATTGGTCAGCTCAGAAGTCCCATTATAAACAAGGTTTTCAGGGAGAATACTCGTCATGGCAATCTGAGTGACAGGATAGGCGCTTGAATTGGTCAAACATATCTGGTATTCAATTTCGGCGCCGGGTCCGGCAACAAAGTTTCCGTTGCTCTCAACCACACCCGACACAGGGGTGATGGTCAAATCTAGTGGATTATACGCCTTGTACGTATTTGGCACCAACAACTGACGGGCATCTCCTGTAATGGAAACCGTTTGGAATAGCTTGAAATTGCTATCGAATACTTTGATGGTTCTAACACTCGTACTCGAATCTCCAATCAAGGCGTAGAGCAAACCGGTCCCGTCATTGACTGAAAGAGAGAGGACTTCGTCGTTTATGCCGCCTGTCTCGAATTGGAAAGTCGTACCATCAACGAGATTGATCCTGTCAATCAGCGCCCCTCTATTTCTCTTTGTGCCGCCCACATAAAGCAACTGATTAATCGGATCAACTGTCACGGCCTTAGCCTCATAGGCAGTTTCGTAAGTCCTTATTGATTGCCAACTCTCTCTCTCGTGGGAAGTTTTATAAGCATCAATCCCTCCACCAGCAATGGCCACATAAACCACCTCATACGTCTTGTCAAAGGCCAGGGGCCCAGCATTTTCTCTGGCAAGAGACACGCTCGAAGCGCCAGTCCAAGTCACATCCTGAGACCAATAGGTCAGCAAGAGGTTGTTTTCGGCATCCCAGTCATAAATCAATAGGCGGTCATCAACTTCATCTGAGGCAAGTACATCTGTGGTATAAAAACGGTCCCGGATTTCATCATAGACCAATCCTCCAGGATTCATTTTCAGAGGCGGTATATATGCAAGCCCCTGCCAATCCAGAGTTTGAACATCTATGAGTCCTGCATGATGAAATCCCTTGTACGTCAGAAAAAGAGTCTCGCTATTGGGGTCGACTCCCAGGCCGTTAACACCATAATTCCCCTGACTGGGCATGGTTTTTGTGGTTTGCATCACAAGAGTTCCATCCTGTTGGACATCATAGACCCATAACATGTCGTCGATTTTGTCATTGGTATTTCCTGCCACGTACAGACTCTTGGCCATTGCCACAGAATTCATCAGGGCAACGCTACACACAAGAACCCAAAAAACTGGCCTGAACAACAATATTTTCTTGATAATCGCTTGTTTGTTCATAATTATCCCTATCCTTTTTTGGTTAAAACATGGGATTTAATTCCCATTATCCACCTATCGGTCATCTTGGCAAACAGGACGACTAATCTCTGTTCTTTTGAGCATCACGATCGCTTGAGATAAAAAAACGCAAGAATGCAAAGCTCTTTCCATCACGACATCTCCATATTTGAGGTTATAAAAACCCATATAAATTATAGAAAAAACGGACCAAACTGTCAAGCTTGACATTTTTTTGCACACAATAACTTACCCAGTTTGCCAATTGTGCCGAAAGAACTGCTGTTCTTAAATGAGGAAGCATGGACTCCCGAACACGAGCAAGACGTAAAAGACGGACAAAATCAATCAAGATGATTTGTGTGATTAAGAGAAAACAGCACAAAACGGAAAGGAAGTTCACATGAAAGCGAGACTGTATAAAACTTTTCTATTACTAAGTTTAGGATTGTCTGGTTCTGCCATAGCCCTCTCTCCCATTGGCCCACCCCAGGCCGTGATTGGTCATAATAACTGGGGCATAGGCATCAATTTTGGATACCAGAGCATGGATCTCGAAGCCGATGGAACGTATTTTGAGTACCAGAGCCCTACTCGGCAAACCCAGGGAAAGATTGAACTTGATGACATCCAAACCACATCCTCGTTTGTGCAGATTGGGTTTGGACGGTGCAAGAAATGGGATGTCTATGGCCTTGTTGGCGTTTCAGACGCCGAAGGGGATGCCACAATCAAGAATTCCAATGGCAAACCCAATACCAATGGATTTTGGAATGGCGAAAAATTTGATGTAAACGGAGATCATAAAATGGCTTGGGGCGTGGGCACACGTTACACTTTCCACGAACAGGATACCATCAAATGGGGCGCTGTCGCTCAAATAACCCGTCAGAGCCCGCAAGGCAACTCTCGCTGGACCGCCAATGATATATATAATAACAACTACACGATAGACGGCACCTGGGAAATGGAGTATTGGGAATTAGTCGTAGCGTTGGGCACAACCATTATTTACGACAATGTCCAATTCTACGGCGGCCCCTTCTTTCACATGGTCAGAGGCGATATGGATTTTGATGGCACATATGATTCTGGCGGCGTACCCGCTGACACTGGGCCGGCTTCAACAAGCCAGGACCTGGAAGAAGAGTCCATGTTTGGCGGATACGCGGGTATGCAAATGGATCTTTCCGAAAACATGCTTTTCTATGTGGATGGCCAATTCACAGGTAAGGCGTGGGGCGTGGGGCTGGGCACCATCCTTCGCACCCAGTAATTCTGTCAATGCTGGCGTCCTCATCAAGAGAGACGCAGACATACACAATAGTAAGTAAAGGGCTACAACTCTTTGAGTTGTAGCCCTTTACTTATGTTTTAACACAGCCCTGACCTTGACATTTGGGTCAAAGTCGGTGATACTAACGGGCTTGTTTTGATCGATTAGAATTGACTAAATAGGAGCACTGCATGAAAGCATCGGAAATGAAAAAGGGCCAGACTGTGATAGTAGACGGTAAGCTCTATGTGATTGTTGACTACCAGCATGTTAAACTCGGCAAGGGTGGCGCAGTCTTCCAAACCAAGATCAAAAGCCTTGCGGACGGGCTGAACCAAAATATTCGTCTTAGATCTGAAGAGAACATCGAAGAAGCCTATCTTGACAAACGCACGTACGAATACCTGTATTCAGCCGGTAATGAACATATCCTGATGGATTGTGAAAACTTCGACCAGATTACCCTGGACAACGATGCCTTTGGTGACGGCCCCAAGTATCTAAAACCCAACACACAGCTCCAGGTCAGCATGCATGAAGGCAAACCAGTGGTTGTCACGCTACCCAATGCTGTGGACCTGGTGGTGACAGACACGGCCCCGGAAATCAAGGGCGCCACAGCCACGAATCAATACAAACCAGCCACCATGGAAACCGGACTAACCATTCAAGTCCCACCTTTTATCAAACTGGGTGAGTTACTCCGCGTGGATACACGCACCGGCGAATACGTCACACGCGTCAAGGACTAAAACCAGAAAACGGATTTTAAATTGGGCAGAAGGTTTTCATGTTTAAACAAATAAGAAAAGCCATGGTCAAGGTGTTCGGGTCACGCAATGAACGCCTTATCAAGTCATATATGACAGTCGCCCAAGAGGCCGGACAATTCGAACAGCAAGTCGGGGCCATGACTGACGAGGCCATCAAGGGAGAAACGGCGGTGTTCAAGGATAAGATTGCCCAAGGCACAAAGCCTGAACAACTCCTGCCCGAAGTGTTTGCCGTGGTGCGTGAGGCTGCCAGACGTGCTGTGGAGATGCGTCACTTTGACGTCCAACTGATTGGCGGCCACGTCCTGTTTGAAGGCAACATCGCTGAAATGGCCACGGGCGAGGGGAAAACCCTGATGGCCACCCTGGCCGCTTATCTTCTGAACCTCACCGGAAAAAAAGTCCACGTGGTCACAGTCAATGACTACCTGGCCAAACGAGATGCCGAATGGATGGCCCCGGTCTACACGGCGCTCGGCCTGACAGTGGGTGCGATCCAGGCTGATATGGACACGTCCGGCGATGAACGTCGCGCGCAGTACGGGTACGACATCACGTATGGCACCAACAATGAGTTTGGGTTTGACTACCTGCGTGACAACATGAAAACATCCATGGATCAAATGGCCCAGGGGCCATTGCACTATGCCTTGATTGATGAAGTTGACTCCATTTTGGTGGATGAAGCCAGAACACCACTTATTATCTCAGGCCCAGCGCATGACGACGTCACTCGCTACAAAAGGTCCGATCAGGTCGCCCGTCAACTCATCAGCCTTCAAAGTGAATACGACACCAACAAGAAGCAAATCGACACCGCAGAACGCACCCTGGCCAATGCCCAGGGTGAATTGGCCGAGGCCAAAAAGGCGAAGGACAAAGCCCGTATGGCCCAGGCCCAAAAAGCCATTGATAAAAGCCAAACCCAGATTGACACAACCCAGGTCAAGTTGGAACAGGCCACGCAATATTACGAAGTTGAGGCCGATCGAAAATCGGCCCACATGACTCATGACGGGGTGGGCGCGGCCCAGGAAATCGCCGGTATTGGTTCCTTCTTTACCGGGTCCAACATGGAATGGCCCCATCTCATTGAACAGAGCCTCAGGGCCCATGTGGTCTACGAAAAAGAAAAGGAATACGTGGTCCTGGACGGCAAGGTTGTGATTGTGGACGAATTCACAGGCCGCCTCATGCAGGGCCGCCAGTGGTCCGATGGACTGCACCAGGCCGTGGAAGCCAAAGAAGGCGTCACCATCAAGGAAGAAAGCCAGACTCTGGCCACGATTACTCTGCAAAACTTCTTCAAGCTCTATGAGAAAATCGGCGGCATGACAGGTACTGCCGAGACTGAGGCCGAAGAATTCATGCGGATCTATGGTTTGGACGTTGTGGTGATTCCCACCAACGAACCCAATGTCCGTAACGACCGCGATGATCTGATCTATCAAACCGTCAAAGACAAATTTAATGCCATTGCAGAAGAAATTTACGAAGTGAGCTCAGCGGGTCGTCCTGTTTTGGTGGGCACCATCAGCATTGAAAAGAGTGAAGCGTTGTCCGCTGCTTTGAGCAAACGTTTTGGCCTGGAGCATGAAGTCCTCAATGCCAAGCAGCATGCACGTGAAGCCTCCATCGTCACAAAAGCGGGCCATCAATACACGGGACGTGATGGCAAGAAACGCGGCAATGTCACCATTGCAACGAACATGGCAGGTCGAGGCACAGACATCAAACTGGGTGAGGGCGTGGCCGACATCGGCGGCCTTCACATCCTGGGGACAGAGCGTCACGAAGCACGACGCATTGACAACCAGCTCCGTGGGCGCGCCGGCCGACAAGGGGACAATGGCTCCAGTCAGTTCTTTCTGAGCTTCGATGATGACCTCATGCGAATCTTCGCACCGGAACAAACGGTCAAACTGTTGGCTCTCATTGGGTGGCAAGAAGGCGAGCCCATCTACCACAAGCGTATCAGCAAAGGCATTGAAAAGGCCCAGAAAAAGGTGGAAGAGCGAAACTACGAAATCCGTAAAAGCCTGCTCGAATACGACGAGGTCATGGATTATCAAAGAAAGACCTTTTACACTCGCCGCAAGCAGATCCTGGAAGGTCGTAAACTCAAGCGCATGATCCAGGAGATGATCGAGGCCACAATCCAGGAGAACTGCACCACCATTCTCGACAAACAATACGCCAAGAATTGCCTGGTTGAGTGGGCCAGAACTGAATTTGAGGTGGATCTCAAGGTGTTGGATCTGTCCAATTTCTCACTTGAGGACATTGAAACTCAAATTAAGGACAAGGCCAAGGACAATGTCGCCAGTAGCGTCTCCATTTCTTTGGGCGAATACCTGGAAGATTTAGAAAACCCCAAGACCTGGAACATTCAGGGCCTGTCCAAATGGGCCATGAGTGCCTTCCATGTGAACCTGCCTGCGAGCAAGGTCAGGGATATGGCCTACGATGATATTGAAACCACATTGGTTCAGGCCGCCTATGCTCAGGTGGACAAAAAAGACTGCAGCCAGGCCACAGATTTTCTGGAAGAGACATTTGGCGTCAAGCGTTTGTCTGAATGGGCCAAAACCAAGTTCGAAATCGAAACAGAG
>CAZBTJ010000067.1:0-13552 GCA_964494325.1 uncultured Pirellulales bacterium | reverse complement strand
AAGACACAATCTCTAGAGCAGATTCAAACGTCGTTCCTAAAACAGACAAAAGAAAAATACGAACGCCGCGAAATTGAATATCCTGTGGAATTTGCCATGAGCATGGTTTATGCCCAGCAGGAACCCAATGTTTATGCATTTGAAGCCCTGTCTGACTGGATACGCAATAAATACAACAAGGCGATCTCATCCGAGCAACTCCAGCACATGCAACCCAAAGCGGTTCATAAGGAACTCATGCTGCTCAGTGAAGCCTCGTATCAGGGCAAGTTGAAACAAGAGATCACGGACCAGGTGCGTGATCTCCAACCGGACGCCCTGGTGGCCTGGATCAACGAAAGATTCAAGGCAACGCTCACCAGAGAGGACCTGGGTGACAATGCAGAGGAGACGATCCAGGCCACACTGAATGTGGCTCAGTACTATCTGCGAACAGAACTTCGCGATCTGGAAAAATATGTCCTACTTCAAGTCTATGACAGTACATGGAAAGATCATCTGTACACCATGGACCACCTTAAAGACAGTATCTGGATGCGTTCCTTTGCAGAGAAGGACCCGAAAACAGAATACAAACGCGAAGGCTATGCCCTCTTTGACCGTATGCTGACGAGCATTGAAGACCGTGTCACTGATATCATCTTCAAAATCCATCTCGAAGCGGGCATGCGGGCCAAGAATGTATGGAACATCAGCAACACGGCCCATGACCAGGTGGGTCAGTTTGCCATGGCTGAGCAACAACGGGCTGCGGCTCAAGCCCCGCAAGGTGAAGTCCAGGTCAAACAAATCAAACTGGACCAGCCCAAGGTTGGACGTAATGACCCCTGCCCCTGCGGCAGTGGCAAGAAATTCAAAAAATGCTGCGGTAAACAAGGCTAACCCGTGTTTGCTCAAAGTGACACGTTTCTCCTCACGAGCATTTATCGCCCTACACTGTTGACCCGATGGGCTTGGAGTGATAAACTTTGCGTTTCATCTGATATTAATAATGAGACGCAGTATGGAACTATCCTGGATATCAAAGACAAGAATTTTCGCGGTCATGGCCTTGGGGGCCCTGGTTATTGGTGTTTTGAACTGGCCCGCAGCCAAACCCGACGATCCGGCAGGACTCGTTAGCCTTCAGAATCTTTCTGTGGTCCAGAGCCTCCTGTTATTGGTCATGGCCGTTGGGCTTGGATTTGTCGGTTTCTTCATGGCGTGGCCCTACGGTTGTCAAATCGGTTTGCTTGCAGTCCCCTCTGGCCTGGCTATTTGGGCGTCACGCTCCGCTTCAGTATCGAAAACTTTGGCCTTAATCCCTGACATGCAGGCACGCCACGACCTTTTTGGGTCTATGCGTTTCGAATCACTCTACTGGCTGGCTGTTGTCTATGCTGGCTGGGGCGGCGTACAACTGGCAAAAAAACTCCGCCCCAACCCCAAGCTCCCTATACTCGAAACTCTGCCGGAACCCCCCAAAATACCCCACGCATTTTATGGCTTGGGCATTATCGTTTCTTTGTTAGTAGGCCTGTTTTTCTTGGGCATCTTTGCCCAGGACATTCCGATTCCTTTGAAATCCGGAGTCGTATTCACGCAACCCCCCGCACGTCAACTCGCTTTGGGAATATTTTTTGCCTTTGGTTTGGCTGCATTTGTCGTGGGCCATTTTTTTCACCTGAATTATCACTGTGTCATGCCAACCTTGGCACTGGCCTACATCTTCGGTTCCGTGTCTTACGCAAAGACTGAGACACTCACGGCCATGGCCCAAATCCTGCCCAACACAATCCTGTATGCCCTGCCCATTCACCTAGTATCCTTCGGCTGCCTGGGAGCCATTTGGGGACACTGGGCATCAGTTCGCTACCATTACTGGCGAACCCATGAACTGAACTGATTCTCCAGACACAGGATCGAAGCCCCCTCCCCCCCCCCCCCCCAGTGTCAAGCCCAAGAGTAAGTCAGCCTAGGATTAATCATTGGGTCAAGCCGACGCCACTTACAGGCTCAACAAACAATCCAGGCTAATAGGCATCTCCAGCACATGTTTCGCTCACCGCTTGACTTTTTCCGCTTCACACAAAACACGCTAAACCCTTTTAATAACTGCTTTTACATAACAAATGTCTGATAACAGCCAGGCAACACGGTAACAAAACTGTTTTTCTTTGTTTTGGGTCATGGATTTAGCCGAAATAAACAAATGTCCTTAGACTGTAAGCCATCAGAAAAACCAAGCACGCAGCTTATGGGAGTAAGGTTAAACAGATCGTCAACAAAAGAAAGAAAACGAAAAAAAGCAATCGTGTCGGCAATGAAACAATGCCAACCAACAAAAAGGAGTTAGCAATGTTGGTCCTGAGTAGACAAAGAGATGAATCAATAATGATCGGTGACGATGTAGAAATCACGATCGTCGACGTACGTGGTGACAAGGTCCGTTTGGGAATTAATGCCCCCAAGTGCATTCCAGTTCACCGTAGAGAGATCTATGACGCGATTCAAAGGGAAAAGGGAGAACAAGCCGACGCTACACCCAAATCGGAATAACGGTTCGCCAGTCATTTCGGATATAAGCACCTCTGTACGATAGCGAACCGTCCTGTCCGACAAGTCTCAGGACGGTTTTTTTACGCGCTCATTTCGTCCCTACCTGCCGAAAAAAGCAGATTCTTTACCTGTCCTCACACAAATTCGCTTGCAATACATATTACGCTTGGTTACACTGATTCACTTGTTTTGAGCCCCGTGCTCATGATGGCGGCGTAGCCAAGTGGTCTAAGGCGCTGGTTTGCAAAACCAGTATTCGTCGGTTCAAATCCGACCGCCGCCTTTCATTCATCTCCCATGCCAACCACCAGATAGACCCTGGCAATCGAAAAAAGAAATACAAAACTGAACGCAACAATAGAGGTATCACCCCCATGAAAATCTGGAATTTTGGACTCATCGGACTGGGCATGATTGCGGATTTTCACGCCAAGGCCATCGCAGATATACCCAATGCACGGCTCACTGGCTGTTGCAGTAGAACCCTAGAAAAAGCCGAATCCTTTGCCAGGCAATATGGCTGCCAGGCGTATCCCTCTTTAGAAGCCATGGTGACTGATGAAGCCATCGATGTTCTGGCCATTGCCACACCCAGTGGTAATCACATGGAACCTGCGATAACCGCAGCCAGGGCAGGCACCCACGTAATCTGCGAAAAGCCTCTGGAGGTCACGTTGGATCGTATTGATACCATGATACAGGCACATAATGAAGCAGGAACGCTTTTGGGCGGGATCTTTCCCTGCCGTTTTAATGACATGATGGTCCCTATTCGAAAGGCCATTTCAACGGAGCGTCTGGGCACGATCACCTGCGCCTCTGCCTTTGTCCCGTTTTGGCGAAGTGAGGCGTATTACGAGAATTCCTGGCGAGGCACCTGGGCCCTGGACGGTGGCGCAGCCTTGATGAACCAATCCATTCACATGATTGACGCACTCTGCGACCTCATGCCTCCCATTGAATCAGTACAAGCCTTTTGTGCCCGCCAGGGACACCCACAAATTGAAGCAGAAGACACGGCCACAGCCGCCATCCGTTACTCCAATGGTGCACTGGGCATGATCTATGGGTCCACCGCCTCCTATCCCGGCCAATTCAGACGCCTTGAAATCACGGGCACACGTGGCACCATTGTCACCGTAGAGGACAGTCTTTCAGTGTGGCAATTTGCGGACGAACAACCTGAAGATGATACCATCCGACAGACCTATCAACAGATCGACGGCGGTGGCGGTGCGTCTGACCCAGCGGCCATCAACTATAAAAATCACACACGCAATTTCAAGGCGTTTCTGAGTGCCCTGGAAGGCGACCGATCACCTTGGATAAGCGGCCAGGAAGCCCGCAAATCGGTGCAGGTGATTCTGGCGATTTATCGCTCTGCCCAAGAGGGAAGACTGGTAAAGCTCCTCGCCCACCCAGTGAGTGACACGCCCTGATGTTTATTTGAATGAAACGGTCGCTTGCCCGGCCGACTTTCTAAGATCAACGGTCTTTTCATGGCCGTCAACAATCACCCGATGCGTACCAAAGAACGCAGACACGCGGTAATGCCCCTCTTCGTCGGCCTGGCCGTCACACTGGGTCCACCACTGGTTAAATATCAGATCACGGTATGCCTTGGCAGCCGGTGTCTCAGTCCAATCTCGCAGAAAAAGGGAGGATTGAGGAATCCAATTGGCACGTTCCCAAAAACCCCACATCAGGATGCCCTTCACTGACGCGTGGGCAAAGCAGATACGATAATACTCAACCAAAGCCTTGGCCTTGGCTTGCTGCGCTTCCGGCGTGAGTTTTATGTCTCGTTTTTGATAGACACGGGAACGTTGGCCAGGAAAATTAAACTCGGTAATACACAGGGGCAACCCTGCCTGGGCCAGTGTATCCAGTGCCTGGTGAAGCTTGACCGGATCAAACGAATCCCCATGAAGATGCCCCTGCACCCCCACACCGTCAATCGCAACCTGCGTTTGAAGGAAACCATGGATGTGGGTCATATACTCATCAAGCCTGTTCGTGGTCAAGATATCATAGTCATTCAAATACAGTTGGGCCTTCGGATCGACCTGCTTGATCCAGTTGACCATCTGCCTGGTAATATCCGGGCCAAGACGATCTGCATAATAGTTGCCGTGGATCATCTCATTGTTCAAATCATATTCAGCAAATCGCCCCTTGTAACGACGCGCGATGGTGGTGGCGCGAACCCTCAAAGCCTCACGCAAGGCCGTGTCATCAAGCGCCTTGAGCCATTTTTGAACTCGCCCGGGTATGCCCCAGAAAATATTGTGACCCCGCAACGGGATCTCGTGTGTTTCTGTCCAGTCAAGCATCGCATCGACCACCGAGTAGTCCACCCGTCCTTTGCGTGACTCCATGGCATGCCATTTCAGGGCATTTTCAGTGACTGCCGCATTAAAGTTGGCCAGAAAGGTTTCTCTGTATCGTTGCGTATCCTCGGCACTATATCTGCCATTGAATGCGGAGGATGAAAGGGCCGCCCCAAACCAGAATTCGTGTTTGATCTGCTCAACGCGGACCGTCGCACCGGGTTTGGCTTGAATCATCAAGACGCCCATACGATTCTTCTGAATCATCTGATCAATGTCATTTGCCTTGTTCATTTTGGCTTTGGTCGCTTTGATAGTCTGTTTCAGAGCTGCAATTTTGCTCCGCAAACCTGT
Source organism: uncultured Pirellulales bacterium (assembly GCA_964494325.1). Lineage (GTDB taxonomy): Bacteria > Planctomycetota > Phycisphaerae > Sedimentisphaerales > Anaerobacaceae > JAIPFM01. The sequence continues at coordinate 8,330 of CAZBTJ010000067.1, read as the reverse complement.
ATCCTGCACATCTCCAATTTTCTCCAGAGCAGCTTCAACCACCCCATATTCAGGGCCCTGCGTCACTGGGCCTGCGGCGTTGACAATGGCATAGATCGCTTCCATCTTCACATCAGACGCATCCAGATAGGAGGCCAAGAGTCTGATGCTGTCTCCTTGTTTAATGCGACTGAGACCCGAGATAAGCAATCGTTTTTCTCGGGTAGATTGAGCTGCTTTGCTGGCACGTTGAAACCAGCGCATCAGGGTTTCAGAAGCCCGTTGTTCTTGCTCAGCGGCCCTTGTGCCCAGCTGCAATACAGCGACCAGTGCACGGGTCCGAAGAGTCGCATTCGAGTGGCTTTCCACCACAGAAAACAAATCCTGGATGGGACTGGGATCGGGCCACTGCCCCACATAAAAAAGGGTACGCTGCACCAGTGTCTCATCGGGATCCTGGAGCATGGCCACAATGGTGGGCAACGAGTCTGAATGTCCCAGCAAAACCAGCACTCGAATCCAGGCCAGTTTTTCTGACGTGGCAGTCGCATTTTTGAGGGCCTGAAACACCCACGTGGCAGCCTGATCCTTGGGCTTCCTTTGACAGACCTCATAAACCGCCAGGGCTGCAGCATCCCGCACCCGGGTCTCCTGACACGCCCCGGTCAGCTGGATCAACCTTGGCAACTCACCCAAACCGGCCAGGCGTCCCAAAGCCTGGCAAGCCGCCACACAGACCTGCGTATCAGGATCAGCGGCCTGCCTGAATAATTGACCCGTCGCATTCTTGACAGATCGCTTGCCCAGCAAACGAATCAACTCAACACGAACTTTTGAGCCAGAATCCAAGGACAGCGCCTTCAAGATCAAGGCATCAATATCGGGACCCTGCATCTGCTCCAACGTGCCCACAACAAGTGACACCTCTGTGGCATCACGGTTTTCCTGCAAGACCTTGATCAACACAGGTGCGGCGTCTGGCCCTCCGATTTCCCTCAACACCATCAAAGCGGTCAAGCGGAGAGAGGGATTGGGGGTGTTCACCCTGGCCCTGACCCTTGCCAAAGACTGTGGGTTGTGACAATCCTTAAAGGCCTCTAACATCTGAGCCTGAAGCTCTGGAGCGGCCTGGTCTATTTCCGCATTCAACGCCGAGGCAAATGCCTCTTTGGGATTTTGCCGAATCGTGAGAATTGCAACATTGCGAATGGCAGGTTCACTGGACCGTAACTGGTCAATCAAAAACGACGTGGCATCAGCTTGCCGCGATAGGATGGCACCACGCGTGGCCCCGATACGAAATGACAATGGCACGTCAGCCTTTCGAACCGCCTCATAGATGGCACACGCTTGGACTGTTTTCTCGGCTCGAAGTAGGCTTTGGGCAGCCAACAGACAGGCCGAAGCCGCCTCCGACCGACAGCCTGATGGTCCGGCCAATGCCCTGAGCACCGCAGACATCGCGTCCTCTGTGGCAATACGCCCCAGGGACAGCAAGGCTGCCTTGACAATCTCTTGATCAGGCGAGTGTGTTAAACCGATCAAAGGCTCAACAGCCCCTTCATCACGCAATGTAGCCAGAGAATGGATCACACCTATCAAGTGCCTTCCCTGGATCTGCGTCAGGGCATTTCGAAGTGCCGTGCGTCCCTCAGGTCCTGGTATCCTCTCAAGACCTGTTCTGGCATAGACACTGAGGGTCTCATGGGTCAACAGAGACGCCAGAACCGGCACAGCCTCTTTGGAGCCGGACTCACCCAGCTGCTGGCAGGCTCGACACTTTTCAAACAGGGAGACCTCTGATTGCAGCACATCGATCCAGGCCTGAGTCTTGCTTGAACCCCCCAGGGCCAGAGCAGAAATCCCCACAAGGAGTATCAATCCAACCATAATTTGTCTGTACGTTCTTTGCATTGTCATAGTATTGTCTCACACATTAAAAGACCAGGGTTCACGCGTGGCACGACTGATTCTGCGATTGGCCTCATCATCGCCAATAAAACGTTCCAGAACCGGATCGAACTCTATTTTCCGGCCCAATTCCCAGGAAAGCTCAGCCGCAAAACAGGCCAGGTGCGAATTACGCATGATTTTTTGATGGCACACTGGCAAGGCTCTTGACCGGACGCAGTCGAAGAAGTTGCGGCCATGACCTGCGGCACTGGTGCCCGGTTTTTTAAATCGTTGCTGCTGAGTCTTGACCAGGCTGGCCGACAGCACAATCTCTCCATTATCCCCGGTCTCCACCCAGCCTTCATCCCCCACAAAGCGAACAGGGCAAGTGCCCGTCGAAGTCTTGTACTGCGGAGCACGATCTCCAAATGGATCAGGCAGAAAATCACAGACCAGCTTGACCCCGTTGGCATACCGTCCAATGATGCCGTTTTCATGGGCTTCATATGCGATGGGCATGGTGTGATCGGACTGGTTGGCCCATTGACACAAATCCAGAGTATGGGCACCCCAGTCCAGAAAATTGGCAGCCCCTTCGAAATCATAGTGCCCCCGCCATCTGCCCAGGACATACTGTTTGTTGTAGGGACGCCATGGACTGGGTCCAAGCCAACGATCCCAATCGCATTCTTCCGGTGACGGTTCGGATTGGGCTGGCAGCCAGTCATAGGTTCGTTTGGGCACATACACAGAGGCATGCATGGTATGCAGCTGTCCCAATCGACCACTCTGCGCCAAATGGACGGCATATTGGAAGTTTGCCTGACTCCGCCGTTGTGTCCCTGCTTGAAACACGCGACCATACCGACGCACTGCCTCATCCAGGGCCTGGACCTCCCGCATGGTCATACCGCACGGCTTCTCGCTGTACACATCCTTGCCCGCTTTCATGGCCAGTATCGAGGCCAAGGCATGCCAGTGTTCACCTGTGGCAATCAGCACGGCATCAATATCCGGCCGATCATAAATCTCAAACATGTCACGATATTTGGAACAATCCCTGTTCCCATAGTGGGTATCCACCATGACTTTGGCCTGATCGCGTCGCGCCCGCAGCACATCGCACACCGCCACAAACTGGACATCCTGCTCCGGCAGCATGACACTCAAGTCGTATCGGCCTCGCGGTCCGTGGCCAATCACGCCGACGGTAATCCGTTCACTGGGTGCGACTGCACCGTCGCGTCCCCTTGCCCTGGCCGGCACAAACCAGGGGAGCCCCATCCCCCCTCCGAACACCAGAGTTCGCCGGATAAAATCGCGTCGTGAAAGCTTTGAGTGTAAAGAGGCAGTCTGACAAGGGGTGTCAACTTTTGATGGCTTCATGGCATAGCTCACATTCCAAAATAAGACACAGGATTAAGACTTCAAACCAACATTCACAATTCTAATCGTTTCATATGGCCGTTTGAAGCACTAAATCTGATTTAATGGGAACGCGTGGCATTGCCCACTTCTTCGCTGAATACCACGTCGTCAAATTCCTTGACCATCTGGCCCGGGCCAAATTCGCCCAGTGCGCCGCCCTGGGCACTGCTGGGACATTGTGAGTGTTCTTTGGCCACCTCAGCAAAGTCCTCGCCGCCTTCGATCTCTTTTTTCAAGGCTTCGCAATCTTCCTGAGTGGGAACGAGAATGTGTCTTGCGCTTGCTTTTGCCACGTGTGTCTCCTTGGTTAAAAATTGGTTATTCGTTGTTGGTTTCTAAATCCACAATCCACAATCAAAAATCAAAAATCAAAAATCAAAAATTAATTGATGGCTTGGATGATCTTGATGGTATCTGCGACAGGGCCCACATCGTGGACGCGCACACAGCCAACCCCCTTGGCCACACAGTGGGCCACCGTGGCAGTCGTGCCAAAAACTCGGTCTCTGGCATCAACCTTGCCTGTCAGATCTGCGATAAAACGTTTTCTGCTGGTCCCCACAAGTACGGGATAGCCAGTGGCCACAAACTGTTCAATCTCTCGCAGCAACGTGAGATTGTGTGTCAATGTCTTGCCAAAGCCAATGCCCGGGTCAATCCAGATATCCGCTTGAGCCACACCGGCCTGCTGTGCCTTGTTGGCCCGCTGCACCAAAAAATCCAGCACCTCAGCGACCACATCGCCATAGGTGGGATCACTCTGCATCATGAACGGTACACCCTGCATATGCATCAACACCACAGGCACACCGAACTCGGCCACCAAGTCAGCCATGCCATGGCGGGTCAAAGCCGTAATATCATTGACCACAGACGCCCCGGCAAGAATCGCAGCCCTGGCCACAACCACATCAGACGTATCTATACTCACAGGCACTGAGAGTGCCTGCACAAGCCGTGTAATCACGGGCACAGCCCGCTCAATCTGAGCTTCAGCACTCACTGCGTCTGACCCGGGACGTGTGGACTCAGCCCCCACATCAATAAGACTCGCCCCCTGCTGCACCATGGCCTTGGCATGGGCCACTGCCCTTTCCACGTCAGTATAGAGCCCACCATCACTGAATGAATCAGGCGTGACATTCAGAATGCCCATGATCTGGCACGCCTCTGTCCTGAAAAAACGATGGTTTGATTGGGATAACAAGACAAATCCTATTTCTTACGAATAACGAATAACTAAAAACCAAAAACCAAAAACTAGACCCTAGTTCCCGTCACTTGAAATCCGACCTGCTGGAGTATGTGTGTGACCTTGTTTTCACTGACAGACATGTTTATTTGGGTATTTTGGAATTCTCTCCGCCTGGGATAGTTCTTTCTGAGGCCATCAAAGAAGGCCCCACGCCCTGGCTCAGGCAGGGTCAGTATGTCACGCGTATGGGCATCGTCTGAAAGAATGGCATAAATGGTTTGAACCGCCGATCGCACTGTCTCCTGGATGCAGCCCAATGCTTCAAGCTTTAGCACAGGCACCTCTGGCTCAGGCAGAAAGTCCCCGACCTTGTGCTTGACAGGCAGGCCAAAGTGTCGGCACATGGCCTCATAAATCATGACCATACCGGCCACCTTGCCATCAAAGGAATACCCGGCAATATGCGGTGAGGCCAGGTCCACAGCCCCCAGCAATTCGGGATCAATATGGGGCTCGTTCTCCCACACATCCAGACAAACGGCACCCAACTTGCCAGATGCCACAGCAGATTTTAGGGCCACTGTATCCACGACCGCACCACGAGATGTATTCAGGAACACCGCACCAGGCTTGAGCGAATCATAAAAAGTCTCATTGGCCAGATAAAAGGTCTTATCCTGGCCCTCACGGGTCAATGGCGTATGAATCGTGACAAAATCACAGTCAAACACGGCATCCACGGGCAAATACTTGGCATCACCGGTCTCCCGGGCCAAGGGCGGGTCGTTCCGGACCACAGACATACCCAGTCCTTCACACTTGGCAGCCACACGCGACCCCACATTACCCACCCCCACAATACCAATGGAGGTCTTGGCCAGATCCATGCCCTTGCGATGGCCAATCTCCAGCAAGGCCGCCACAACATATTCAGCCACAGAATTGGCATTTGATCCAGGGGCCGAAGAAAAACCAATACCCTGACGCACCAGATAATCGCGATCAATATGCTCAAACCCAATCGTCGCCGTGGCCACAAACTGAACCGCAGTACCTTGCAGCAGGGATTCATTGACCTGGGTCACACTACGCACCAGCAAGGCGTCCGCATCCTTGACCTTCTCGGCAGTGATTTCACGGCCATTGAGCAGTTCAACCTCGCCCAGATACCCGATGCAAGCCTCTATAAACGGTATATTTATGTCTGCTACGATCTTCACAACCGTGCTCCTGTTTTGACAACACCCTGTCAGAAAAGCAAGTATTGTAGCCCAAACTTTCCCAAATGCACGTTAAAACCCGAAAGAAACCCTGTCACCCCAAAACCCTGAACTTCTCAGAGGTATTAACACCTGTACGGTTTTGGAAAAAGCCTCCGTGAAATAAAGACCTTTTTGAAAAACCCCTCAGCCAGGCGTTGACAAAATCAAGCTGATTTCTTAACATACAAGCCCAGTTGGTTTTACACTGGTACGGGCATTGTCGATGCCCAAGTAAGCCCTTCTTTTGAAAGTTCTAATTGGCTCCACTTTTTTGTGGTCTCGTTGTATGGATACGTGGAGATCAGAAACACTCATTTGTGTTTTGACACACAATTATTAGATTCGGACTAGAGACGTGAATGTCATTGTATGTATACCTGCTCGATATGAGTCCACTCGTTTCCCCGGCAAAATGCTTGCCAAGGAGACGGGCAAATACCTGCTCCAGCACACCTACGAGCAGGCACTCAAGGCCAAACTCCCCTCGCAGGTCATTATTGCCGCTGATCATCAGAAAATCAGGGATGCGGCCCAAAGCTTCGGTGCCCCCTGCGTGATGACCAGCCCCACTCACCAGAGTGGCACAGACCGCATTGCAGAGGCCGTGGCCAATATCGATGCGGACATCATTGTCAACCTGCAGGGCGACGAACCCCTCATCGACCCATCCCATATCGATCTGGTAGCAGAATTACTCATAAATCACGAAGACAAATCAAAAATCAAAAATCAAAAATCAAAAATGCCCTGCCCCATGGCCACTCTGGCGGCCCCCTTAACTAACCCCGAACAGATTGCCAATCCCAACATCGTCAAGGTGATTACAGATCTGACCGGACGGGCCATCTACTTTTCAAGATCCGTCATCCCCTATGACCGGGATGCCGCCGGTGTGGGCACCAACACCCCCTACTACCGTCACATCGGCATTTATGCCTATAAGAAAGACTTTCTCATGGCCTTGACCCAACTGGATCAAACGCCTCTGGAAAAGACCGAAAAACTCGAACAACTGCGTGTCCTTGAACAGGGCTACAGTATACGCGTTGGACAGGTCACCCATGTCAGTGACGGTATTGACACGCCGCAACAATATGACTGTTTTGTCAAAGCCTATCAGGCATCCCCGGAACATACGATTTAAAGGAATTCAAGAACGTGATGACCAAGAACAAGGACCTACTCACCAAGATCAGCAATCTGTCCACGGACAGTGAATTCTTCTCACCCATTCCCAAGGGGTACAAAAAAGGCAAGACGCGATACTGCTTTGTCATGGGCACCGTGATGAGCGGTCTGGGCAAGGGCATCTTTTCCAGCTGCCTGGCCAAACTCCTGATGGACAAGGGCCTCACAGTTTCGCCCATCAAACTGGAAGGCTATCTCAATGTCGACTCGGGCACGCTGAACCCCTTCAGACACGGCGAAGTCTTTGTGCTGGACGATGGCATGGAATGTGACATGGACCTGGGCACCTATGAACGCATGCTCAACATAGACCTGAACAAGTCCAATTTCACAACCAGTGGCCAGATCTTCAGTTCAGTCCTGAACAAGGAACGTCACGGCGATTACCTGGGACGCGACGTCCAGATGATTCCCCATGTCACTGGCGAAGTCAAGCTCAAGTTGCGCCGCCTGGCCATGGAAAGTAACGCCGATGTGATATTCGTGGAAATCGGCGGCACAGTCGGTGACCTGGAAAACGCCTATTATATTGAAGCCATGCGCGAACTGGCCTACGAAGAAGGCCCTGGAAGCAGCTGCTTTGTGGCCCTGACCTACATCCTGGAACCCCCCACCCTGGGCGAGCAAAAGTCCAAGGCAGCCCAACTCGGCATCAAACAATTGATGCAAATGGGTATCATGCCCGACATCATTGCCTGTCGAGCCACCAACCCCGTAGATGCAAAGGCCCGCGAAAAAATCAGTATCTACAGCAATGTCCCTGTAGAACGTGTCATCAGCATGCACGACTCAGACAGCATCTACATGATTCCCGCCATGCTACGTGAAAACAGCATGGATTTTGAGGTGATTCGCCTGCTCAAAATTGAAGACCGCATGGACCTGGGTCATGAGCGCAAGGCCTGGGGCAAGTGGTGCGACTTTACAGACAAGATTGGCGTGGCCAAACGTGACGTCACCATTGGCATCACAGGCAAGTACACCTCTCTGCGCGACAGCTATGCCTCGATCATCAATGCCCTGGAACACGCCGGCATTACCCTGGGCTGCCATGTCAACATTGACTGGATTGACACCTCCAATATCACCGATGCCACCGTGTCAGAGAGTCTGGCCAACGTGGATGGCATCATTGTCCCCGGCGGGTTTGGCATTCGCGGCACAGAAGGCAAAATTGCCTGCATCAAATATGCCCGCGAAAACAACCTGCCCTATCTTGGTCTTTGTCTGGGATTCCAGATGGCCGTGATCGAGTTTGCCAGAAACGTATGCGGTTTGGAAAATGCCAACAGCACGGAAATTGTCCCTGACTGCCCCGAACCCGTGATTAACATCCTGCCGGAACAAAAGAAAATTGAAGGCCTGGGCGGCAACATGCGTTTGGG